>NZ_JASDDF010000003.1:64226-164519 GCF_030407535.1 Pseudoalteromonas sp. APC 3224
TCGGCTTTATGGTTCACTAAAATAGGCGGTGTGATTGATATGGAAATGTATATCTGGAATACAGTCATTGTACTGTCTAAAATTGTATTTTACGTCGGCTTTGCCTGTATTGCTGGTTATACATTTTTCAGGCAAATATTTGAGAATAATGAATCTCATACTAATGCTGTAATAGCGAATTTAACGTGGACAAGAACTTATATAGTTATGGCTTTGATCGCTAATATTACTTGGTTCTTTGCCAGTACTGGTGCAATGGCAGAAGAGGGAATTCAGGGGGCGATAGACGCTGATATATTGGCTATTATGTGGGACTCCTCTGTCGGCACTGGAGCTTTGCTTCGAGCGCTTGGGCTAGTTACCGCAATAATCGCTTTAGCTTTAAGGTTCAAACTCGCTGTGAACTCGTACTTAAAACAAAGCGCTTTAATGTTGAGTTTATTAATCCTTGCATACTCATTCACGTTACTGGGTCATATTTCTGAGTTAGGCACAATTGAAAAAGGCTTGCTTATTTTGCATGTGCTCGTTATGGCATGGTGGTTTGGGGCGTTATTGCCACTAAAACAGGCTTGCCATCAGCTAAGTTATGCAGAACTTCATTTGCTGATGGAAAGCTTTGGCAAACAAGCAAGTTTTACATTGAGCCTATTGTTGGTAGCAGGCCTCTGGCTCGTGATTCAATTGGTCGGAAGTCTTGATGCACTAATAAGCTCAAGTTACGGACAAACACTGTTGTTTAAATTGGCCCTTGTAGTGTCTATTTTGGCACTTGCTGCTAAACATAAACTAATACTCGTTCCACAACTTAAAAATAGTCAAGGCAGGGAGGCGTTATCTAAATCTATCTCGATAGAAATGGTAGTAGCTTTTGCCATTTTATCTGTAACGGCTGGGCTTACTAGTGTTGTTGGCCCTGCAAATTAAAACCTAAAAGAGAGAATGAAAATGAAAACAATAAATATATTACTTGTTTTATTAATGACGTTTAGTTTCGCAGCAAACTCTCATGGTGATAAGAACAAAGACAAAGGTTTGTTTAAAGGTATAGATACCCCTGCCGCAAAAGTTGTTTTGGCATTTCATCAAGCACTTGAAACTGGCAATCAAAAACAGGCTAGAGCGCAGTTAGCGGATGATGTCACCATTTTCGAGGGAGGCCGCGTTGAAAGGAGCGCTGATGAATATGCTCATCATCATATGTTGTCGGATATGAAGTATTTAGCAGCGATGAAGAGCGACACACTTGAACATCAAGTGACGATACTTGGAAATACCGCTATCTCTGCGTCGCGTAGTCAAACTACAGGTACTCATAAAGGTGTTGAACGCGATTATCAAGGCATGGAAACGATGGTGCTGGAAAAACAAAATGGTGAATGGAAGATTAAGCACATTCATTGGTCACATTAATTTATTGGTTAAATAACGGAGTACAAAATGAGAATTAAAAATCCATTACATCAAATTTCTACACCGCGTAGACGCTTTGTACAAGGTTTAGCTGCTGGCGGTATATTAGCTGCTTTTCCAAGTGTTCTTCATGCAGCTTCATCTTTGATTGCTGGAACTTCAACAGGTACTGCGCCCGAACTAAGTGGAGAAGTAATAGATTTAGTTATAGATGAGTCACCCGTAAACTTCACAGGTGTTGTAAGAATGGCTACAACAATCAATGGCTCAATACCAGCTCCTACCTTGCGCCTCAGAGAAGGTGATGACGTTACTATCAGGGTAACTAATAAATTATCAGTGCCGAGTTCAATTCATTGGCATGGGATCATTCTTCCGTATCAAATGGATGGTGTACCGGGCATTAGCTTTAAAGGCATTATGCCTGGCGAAACGTTTGTTTATAAATTTAAGTTACAACAAAGCGGTACTTATTGGTATCACTCACACAGTGGCTTTCAAGAAATGACCGGTATGTATGGGGCGTTAATTATTGAGCCAAGAGAAAAGGATATTATTAGTGCTGACAATGAGCATGTCATCCTATTGTCTGATTGGACTGATGATGATCCTATGGAGTTATTCCGTAAATTAAAAATTCAGGGGGATGTATTTAACTTTAATCAACCTACTGTTCCAGAGTTTTTTGATGACATTTCAAATAGCAGCGTTTCAAATGCGCTACAACGCCGGGAAATGTGGAATAAAATGAGAATGAACCCTACAGATCTTGCAGACTTATCAGCATCTGCAATGACTTTTTTAATGAATGGTTGTGCGCCTTTGACAAACTGGCGTGGAATGTTTAAAGCTGGCGAAAAGGTTAGGCTTAGATTTATTAATGGTTCTAGCAATACGTTTTTTGATGTAAGAATACCTGAGCTGAAGTTAACAGTTGTACAAGCTGATGGACAAAATGTTGAACCTGTGACAGTAGATGAATTTAGATTTGGTCCCGGTGAAACTTATGATGTACTTGTCGAGCCAAAAAATGATGCATATACGATTTTTGCACAAAGCATGGATCGCTCAGGTTATGCTAAAGGTACTTTATCAATGGCACCTAATATTAATGCACCAGTACCTGCTCTAGATCCCGTTGAATGGTTAACGATGACAGATATGATGGGGAATATGGCCCAAGGTGGTGAGCATTCCGCGATGGCAGGTATGGCAGACATGTCGGGCATGAATTCTAATAAAATGGATCATAGTGCAATGGGTCATGGAGCGATGGCAATGGACCATAGTAAGCATAATATGGGTAAAAACCCACTGGCTGTTCCAAGTCAGAAAGTTCGCCACGCTAAAACAGAATATGGCGCCTCAATTGATGCGCGCATTGATACGCCACGCACAAACTTAGACGATCCTGGTGTTGGGCTGCGCAATAACGGCCGTCGAGTTTTAACACTTGCAGATTTACGCTCTCTTGATGGCATAGTTGACCACCAAGCACCCGAAGCCGAAATTGAGCTGCATTTAACCGGCAACATGGAACGCTACAGCTGGTCTTTTGATGGCTTAGAGTTTGGTAAAAGTACCCCTGTGCATATGAAGCATAATCAGCGGGTACGAGTTATTTTACAAAACGATACCATGATGACACACCCTATGCATTTACATGGTATGTGGAGCGACTTGGAGAACGATCAAGGCGATGTGTTAGTTCGCCGCCATACCATAATGGTACAGCCCGCCCAAAGAATTAGCTTTTTAACTACGCCACATGATCTTGGTCGTTGGGCTTGGCATTGTCATTTACTGTTTCATATGGATGCAGGTATGTTTAGAGAGGTGGTTGTATCATGAGAAATTTAACCTTATCAACAGTACTTACTAGTGCACTATTAATTAGCGCACCGTTATTGAGCCTGAATGTGTTTGCTCAAACTGAAATGGGCGACATGTCTGGCGATATGGCGGGCGATAAAATGCAGCCGCAAGGCGGCGATGCCCCTAAAAATGCTCGCGATCCACACGCTTATGCTAATGGCACAACCTTAACGCAAGGGCCATATGCTTTAGCAGATGGCGAGCGCTTAACCCTTGCAGATGAGTATAAGTTTTACGCTATTTTAGGTGATCGCCTTGAGTATAACGAACAAGCCGATGCTGCTGTTTTCGATTTACAAGCTTGGTACGGCACCACCTTTAATCGATTAGTGATAAAAACCGAGGGCGATGTTAGTTATGGCAAGCTTGAAGAAAATCAAACTGATATTTTATGGGGTCATGCAATTTCGGCTTATTGGGATACGCAAGTCGGTATTCGCTACGATTATTATAAAGAAGGCAAAAACCGTCAATGGTTAGCGTTTGGTATTCAAGGCTTAGCACCTTATTGGTTTGAGCTTGATATGACAGCGTATGTAGGTGAGAGCGGCAATACAGCATTTACAGCACAAGCTGAATATGAGCTGCTTTTAACACAAAGGCTCATTATACAGCCTCGTGCTGAAATAACATTTTATGGTAAAGACGATGAACAAAATGAGCTAGGCAGTGGGCTATCTAGTACTGCTATTGGCGTTAGGGTTCGTTATGAATTTACTCGCCAATTTGCACCTTATGTAGGTGTAGAGTGGACTAATAAATTTGGTAGCACAGCAGATTACGCCAAGCTAAACGAGCAGAGCAGCAACGATACTGAGTTTGTTGCCGGTTTAAGATTTTGGTTTTAATACGAAGAAATAACTACATTGATTTAATGAGAGCTACCGCAATTATATTGATGGTAGCTTTTCATTTTGTCTGGGATTTAAACTATTTTGGTTATATTAGAACAGACATACCTAACGGCTTTTTCTGGAAAGAGCTAAGAGCAATAATTGTAAGTTTGTTCTTGTTTTCTGTTGGTGCCAGTCTGGTTTATTCCTATCAAGGTGGTATATCAGCGAAGAAATTAGCTTGGCGAACGGTTAAGATATCTAGTGCTGCGTTACTAGTGACTTTATCCTCACTATTTACCTTGCCAGAACATTGGATTTACTTTGGTATTTTACACTTCATAGCAGTTGCAACACTTCTATTAGTTTGGTTGGTGGGGAAACCTAAACTTGCTTTGCTGCTATCTTTATTTATTTTTAGCGCATACATAGCGATAGAAATACCGTGGAATTGGCCTTTTAGCTATATTGAACAATATATTTCAAAACATCCTAGTGACTTGGTTACTCTTTTTCCTTGGTTGGCTTTGCCCTTGCTCGGTATCTGGGCTGCAAATTTCCGAATCTTTCGTCTGGCTCCCGCCAATCAACATGCGATAAACCCTTATTTGACATTGCTTAGTCAACACTCTTTACTGATTTATTTACTTCACCAACCTTTGCTTTTTGCTGGCTTTAGCGCTATCGAATGGATCAATTGAATATGAAAGTCCTCTATTTCGGAAATAATCTCTTTTCAAACTGTTTAACATTTATGGTTAACCAAGGCTTTAGTGTTGAAGCTGTTTATATTAATGATGTAGAGGAAAACGCAAGTATCGTTAAACGAATTTGTGGCATACATAAGATAATGACACATTCTTTAAGACCGACTAAAGAAGAACTTGATGAATATATAAAATCTGGAGTAACTCTTTTTGTCGTTGCTGACTATGGATATAGACTGCCCATAACAGATATAAAATATGCCTTTAATATTCATCCCTCACTTTTACCTAAAGGTAGAGGCCCTACGCCATTAACTTACATTGTGGATCTACCAGAATTTGCAGGTGTAAGCATACACAAAATCACATATATGCTTGATGGCGGAGATATCTTACTCCAAGAACAATTTGAAGTAGGACAAAATGAATCCATTTCCTCCTTAATGGTGAAGTCAAGCTTACTTGCGGAATCTTTACTGCAAACCTTGTTAAATGATCTCGAAACTATCTATGAGAGTGCTACGCCACAACAAAAACGATTAGCTACTTATTGGAAGCAACCTAGTATAGAAAGGAGAATCATGTCGTGGCTCAATGATACTCAACAATTTAGGCAAGCAATACGTCAATATGGGCATTTTGGCATCTTAATAACAATTTATGAAGAGCTTTTTATTGTCAGCCAATTAGAGGTGGCCGATTTCAAACATGACTACAAGCTAGGCAGCATAATTTTTGAAGACCAAGCGCTGATTAGTGTGGCTATGAATGGTGGCTTTGCTGTTGTTTTTAAAAGTTCTATGGTGCTAGTAAACTCAGCAGTACTAGAGTAATTCGTATATTAAAAGTGTGTATAAAATGTTTTGAAGCAGACTTTAAGGGCTAGGTTAGAACGTAGGTTTTAGTTCAAAGGTTGATCAAGATCATAAAATTATTTTTATAAAGTGGCTAATATTGTAGGTGCTAAAGAAGGAATGATAATGTTTGGACTTTTCAGGTGGTTTAAAATAGTAATAATAACTGTGTTGCTTACGCAGCATGGCTTTGCGATTGCTAAACCAATGAATTGTGAAGAGCATCATAATGGCTCATCCGACACGCATATTATACAACCAAGCAAAAATATGCATCATCAATCAATGATTGACAATAGTCACTATCACACTGAAAATTCGCAAGATTCTAAAAACCGTCATGGTGATGAAGACTGTGAAAAATGTAAAGCTGGTGATTGTGTTTGTTGTGAAGGCGGTTTTTGTACAAGCTTTCATTTAAATGCCTATCTTGTGGAAGCGCAAGACGAAGGTATTTGCAATATTCATTCTGAGCTAATTCTACAGCGTACACCCCTACCAAAATCTGGTATCCATCTCTTACTTTATCGTCCACCAATTATTGGCTAATCACGGGAACAGTGCGTCTTTTTTTCGCCACTCCCATCAAAAATAGAATGACTTATTCATTGATTTAAATAATCAATTGTTTTGAACGATTAGTACGATATTTTGAAGGCACTATGAAAATGCTCAAGTTATTGCCATTTACAGTAATTAATACTGTCGATTTTGACCGAGATTTCTCTTTTACCAAAAAATTAGTTTTTAGCTTTTGCATTATTAATCACGAATAATCACTTGACCTGTGTCTTAGACACAGGTCTAAGCTGTAGGTGAGATTACAAACTTAGGTGAAGAACTAAGGAGTGAACATGAAAGTTGCAGAGCTGGCAAAAAGCCTTGGAACGACTGCTGATACGGTGCGCTATTACTCGCGATTGGGACTGTTAAAACCTGCCAAGTCAGTGAACGGCTACAAGTCATACTCGAATAAAGAAGTATCGAGACTTAAATTCATTTTAAGTGCCAGAAACCTTGGTTTTTCCGTTGTAGATATCAAGGAAATTATTAATGAATCTGAAGATGGTAAAAGTGCGTGCCCATTAGTCAGAAGCCTGATCAAAGAGCGGCTCGAAGAAACAGAAAAACAGTTTCAAGCAATGTTGGCACTTCGAGGAAAAATGTCTTCTGCGCTTTCTCGATGGGAAGAAATGGAAGACAAAGCACCGACTGCAAACATGGTTTGTCATCTCATCGAAAACTTTGAGCAAATTAAAAAAACATAGGAGGAAAAAGGGTGGCTACTAACACAAATATAAAAACTGAATCAGGCTGTTGCTGTCAGGCAAAAGCTCAATCCTCTTCGTGTAAAAGTAAGGAGAATACGTTGGAGAAAGTATCACATAACCAACAGCTTATCATTGAAGGCGCTGGGTGTGCTAGCTGTGTAGGCAAAATTGAAGGGGCATTAAATGCAACTCTTGGAGTCGTCAGTGCGGAAATGAATTTTGCTGATAGGACAGTAACAGTTTATGGGACAGCTAAAACAGAAGAATTGGTCAAAGCTGTTGAGTCTGTGGGGTATAACGCGAAGCCAATTGATGATAGCTCAGCAACAGATGCGCTTGATGAGAAAGAGGCGGCGGATTTTGCATATTACAAAAAGCTAATGCGCGATACGTTTATTGCCCTTTCACTCGGCGTTCCTTTGATGATCTACAGCATTGTAGTTGGAGAAATGACGGTTGAAACAAACCTTGAACGAATTTCTTGGTTGGTTGTAGGCATTTTAACTTTTGGTGTTATGTATTTTTCAGGCAAGCATTTCTATGTAGGAGCATGGAAGAGCTTCAAAAATCATTCAGCCAATATGGACACCCTAATTGCTTTAGGAACAGGCACGGCTTGGTTGTATTCGATGGTTGTCGTGTTTGCACCTGACGCTGTTCCATTGATGGCACGGCATGTTTATTTTGAAGCTACCGCCATGATCATTGGCTTAATTGATTTAGGTTTAGCATTAGAAATCAAAGCCAGAGGTAAAACCTCTGAGGCCATTAAACGTCTTATCGGCTTGCAAGCCAAAACAGCAACCGTGGTTCGTGACAACAAAGAAGTTCAGATAGGTATTGAGCAGGTTTTATTTAACGATATTGTGAAGGTAAAACCGGGTGAAAAAATTCCCGTCGATGGCGTGGTATTGGAAGGACACACCTCTATTGATGAGTCCATGCTGACAGGCGAACCTATGCCTGCTGAAAAAGCTGAAGAAGATGAGGTTGTCGCAGGTACTTTGAACAAATCAGGCATGATTTTATTTAGAGCCACACGCGTTGGTAAAGACACGGCGCTTGCACAGATCATCAATATGGTGAAACGAGCACAAAATTCAAAACCGCCGATTGGCCGTTTGGCCGATGTTATTTCAGCTTTTTTCGTACCTGTCGTGATGATCACCTCTGTGTTAAGTGCGCTAGCATGGCTTAACTTTGGACCTGAGCCAGCCATTGCTTTTGCCATCGTTTCAGCAACTACTGTGCTTATTATTGCCTGCCCGTGTGCTTTAGGTTTGGCAACACCCATGTCTGTCATGGTGGGAGTAGGAAAAGCAGCAGAAGCCGGAGTGCTTATTCGCAACGGTGAGGCACTGCAAACCGCCTCTAAAATCACTGCCATGATTTTAGATAAAACGGGCACTATTACTGAAGGGGCACCTAAGGTAACCGATATTATTTTAGCAAAAGCTACTGACGAAAAAGACGTACTACAGCTTGCAGCAAGTTTAGAAAGCGGCTCAGAGCATCCTTTAGCGCAAGCGATTGTTGAAAGTGCGTTAGATCAGGATATTGAGTTACTAAAAATTGAAGCCTTTAACGCCATTACGGGTTTTGGTGTAGAAGCAAGCTGCAACAACAAAGCCCTGCTTTTCGGAAACGATAAACTAATGAAGTTAAAAGGCATAGACCTCACAGGCTTTGTTGAACAAGCACAGTCTTTAGCCAAAGAAGCCAAAACACCTATGTACTTTGCTGTAGATGGTGAACTTGCAGCAATCATTGCTGTTGCAGATCCTATCAAGTCAGACTCAATCTCTGCTATCAAACGGCTTCAGGCTAATGGTATACGCGTCATCATGTTAACGGGTGATAACAAGGAAACCGCTGCCGCCGTAGCTAAAAAAGTGGGTATTAGTGAGTTTCTTGCTGAAGTGCTGCCAGAAGATAAAGCCAACAAGGTGAAAGAGCTACAAGAAGGCGGCGAAATTGTTGGTATGACAGGAGATGGCATCAACGATGCTCCTGCGCTAGCGTTAGCCGATGTTGGCTTCGCCATAGGCACAGGGACTGATGTAGCTATCGAAAGTGCTGACATTACCCTAATGCGTGGTTCACTTCATGGCCTTGCTGATGCCATAGCGGTAAGCAAAGCTACTTTACGAAATATCAAACAAAACTTGTTTGGCGCGTTTGTCTATAACGTAGCCGGGATTCCTTTTGCTGCGGGGGTTCTATATCCCTTCTTTGGCATTCTGCTTAGCCCTGTAATTGCAGGTGCTGCAATGGCGTTTTCGTCATTGACTGTAGTGTCAAATGCAAATCGACTTCGCTTTTTTAAAGCAAAAGAGCATTAAGGAGAATCACAATGATGGTTATTAACTTATTAGGCTTAATGTTAATCGCGCTGATTGTTTGGTGGTTTTGGCTATATAAACCCAATAAAACAATCGTTCAAGGTAATGAAGTACTCATTGAAGTGAGGGATGGTGTGTATTCCCCATCCTCAATTCAGGTGTCTGCTAGCCAACCTGTCACTCTGAAGTTTATGCGCAAAGATCAATCCCCCTGCGCTGAAACAATGCTTATTCCTTCATTGGATATAAGCGAACAGCTTAAATTAAATGAAATTACTCAAATTACCCTATTGAACTTATCACCGGGAGAGCATGAGTTTCACTGTCAGATGCAAATGTATCGCGGTGTCTTAAAAGTCGTTTAGGAGGGCAATATGAAAAATCAACACACTAATTTTTGGTCAACACCTACAGGCTGGGCTGCACTGGCACTTATTGCCGCAGTGACCTACTTCTTAGTGCTTGAGCATGGTCAACATATGCTGCAATTTCTTCCCTACTTGATTTTATTGCTATGCCCCTTGATGCACGTATTTATGCATGGCAGTCATGGTAAACATGGTCACGATCATTCACATGCGCCTGATGAAAAAAAGGAAGAGAGCTCTTAAGAACTCACGGATAAAAATGCAGCCTATCACGATGGCTACATACAAGGGTTAGAAAAGGCACGTAAGGAATCACATAAAAAGGAGAGCAGTGATGAATGAAACATATGATTATGGCTTATGGTCAATGGTGATACTGAACTCAGCAATTTTTATCTTTTTTGCCTTTAGTTTTGTCAAACCAAAAACATCAACTGATTGGAGAAGTCTAAGCGCGTTCTCTGCCTTTATTGTTGCCCTATTTACTGAAATGTATGGCTTTCCTTTAACTATCTATTTTCTATCGGGGTGGCTGACGGAGACCTATCCAGAAGTAAACTTCTTTGCGCATGAAAATGGACACTTATTGCATACTTTCTTTGGTTTTGAAGGTGGTGCCCATTGGGACCCATTTCATATAGCGAGTATGGTGTTTATTGTTGCAGGTTTCTTTATGTTGTCTTCAGCATGGAACGTATTGCATCACGCGCAAAAACACCATCAATTGGCTACTACAGGATGGTATGCGAGGTGTCGTCACCCACAGTACGTAGCTTTCATTCTAATCATGTTTGGCTTTTTATTGCAGTGGCCGACCATCCCGACACTTACGATGTTTCCAATCTTAGTCGTTGTTTATGTCAAGCTAGCCAAACGCGAAGAAGCACAAGCGATTGCAGAGTTTGGCTCTGAGTACCGCAGGTATATGGAATCGACACCAAGTTGGATTCCAAATTTTAATAAAATGTAGAAGGTAAAAATTATGAAAACATTAGGTAAATCAATTCTATTTTCTGGCTCACTGATGGTAGCCACAAGCTCATTTGCCCAAGATCATGACCATAAGCATGAAAGTGTGAACAAATATGATATGCATCAAGGCATGGAGATGTCACACGAAAATATGGAAAAAATGCATAAAAAGATGATGGAAATGAAAAAAGAAGTTTTAGCAATTAAATCTGAACAAGACCCTGATAAGCAACAGCGAATGATGCATCAACATAGACGTTCAATGATGAAAATTATGCAGATCATGCATCGAGATATGGAAGACAAACCTATACATAAACAAATTGCAATGGCTGAACATCATCTGGAAATGATGGAAAACATGATGCCGCAGATGAACCGGAAAATGGAAGAAATTAAAGATAGCAATCAACAGCATTCACACAAACATTAGGAGAAAAATTATGAGCGATTTAGATCATAGAGTTGGCGTTAGAGAGCAGAATTTAGTTGTTCGAAATCTAAAGCTTAGCAATGTCACAGAAGAAAGCTGTGACGAGTTAGTAAAAGAAATAGATCAGCTTTTTGGTATAGATGAAGTTAGTTACAACATCAAAGAAGGTGAAATACACCTTGCCTATGATGCCGCAAACGTAAGCCTTGATGGGATTGAGGAGGTAATCCGTAAGTATGGCGCAGATGTTCATAATGATTGGTGGACACATACTAAAGAAAGTTACTATAAATTTGTTGATCAGAACATCAAAGATAACTCTGTTCATAAGCCTTGGAGTTGTCATCAAGCACCTTCGGGGGCTGGCCGGAAAAACAAATGAATTCATAAAAAAGTGTATAGATAATTAGTTAGTCAAATGAGGTAACAGTGATGAAAACACCCTATATAAAAGCTCTTTTATTGCTTACATTCGGTTTATATTTAGTGGGTTGTTCCAATACCACTTTTTATCATAAATACATGGTGAGAGGTCAGGTAGTAGAAAGTTCTGATAATCGAACTCTAATCTGTATTGGTGCTAAGCATGGCGCAGAGGTTGGGCAAAAATACAGTGTTATTAGATTCCATGAAAGAATAGTATTGAGTGAAGGTGAAGATCCCTACACTATCGAAAAGGTAGGAACGGTACAAATTACTAAAATTGTGAATGATCATTTCGCAACTGTAAAGCTAGTGTCTGGTGACATTGCAGCGAAAGATATGGTGGAACTTGAAAACTAATAAAGTGGTGGCGAAAGCCACCACAAGAGCATAACAATAAAACTTAATGAAAAAACTTTAGTGTTATTTTGTACAACCTTTGAGATTGTTTGCTCAGTTCTGGTTATCTTGATGCCAGTACGACAGAAAAAATGTTACATATGAATTAGAAAGGTGTGGGCTGGCATCCTAGGTCTAATCTTAACAGTTAAGGGGCCGCCGAATAGAGCTATACCTTTACATCAGCAGCATAATCAATGCTCCCGCGATCATAAATAAGTTTTCAGATAGCGATACAAATCCAAGTGGCACACTGCTATCGCCGCCTACACAGGCACACTTTAACTGGCGTTTGTCGATGTAAACGGCTTTGAAAACTGAAATTGCTCCAACTGTGCCGATAAACAATGAAAATGGTGCCACTGCGAGAGGCTGTAGTTGGGCAACCATACCAATACCTGCATATGCTTCAATGAAGGGATAAATATAACCATATCTTATCCATCTCATCGCTAGTAAATCATAAGTAATAAACGAATTTGTGAAACTGTATAGGTCTTTCAGTTTTTGCACCGCTAAGAGCGTCATTGAAAAAGCTATAAATAGCATCAGTGTTCTGATGGAGATAAATGAGCCGGAAGCAAAATGTTGAGATGCGACAGCAAGAAGTGCAGCTATCGAGAAAATGGCTACAACGGGCGTGTAGGTTGTGCCAGTTTGACCTGCTTCATCTTTACCAAAATACTCTCTTAAGTCATCGTATCCTCCGACACGCTTTCCTTCAATAAAGGTTTGTGGCGTAGTTTTGACATCATGCTTAGCTTTGAAGTCATCAGCTTGTTGTCTTGACGTGAGCTTATGATCTTCTACATCATACCCTTGCCTCTCCAGCAAATCTTTCGACCTTAAACCATAGGGGCAGATATGTTCGTCAGTGACCATTCTGTACAGGGTAGCTGTCTTAGTCATCTTAGTCTCCTTTGTTCAGTGTGCCTTCAAACTTTGGGAGCGGTCGTTGCTCAGCCTGAGCTTGTGAGCTGACCTTTCCATTTTCAGAAATATCTTTAATCAGCCATTCCATTTCTTTTATTTCTTTTCGTTGGGCTTTAATAATACCATTTGCCAATTCACGCACGCGTACATCCTCCAAAGTTGAATGCTCACTAGTAAGAATAGCAATGGAGTGATGAGGAATCATCGCTTTCATGTAGGCAGTGTCAGAAATTGTGCTTTGAGAGCGAACAAGATAAAGACATATGGCAAACAGTATTGTCGCCAATAGAAAAATAGCCATGTTGAGCTTCTTGTTACTGTACATGCCAAGCATAAAGGCCAGCATGATCATTGCCATACCTGCTCCCATATACAACGCCATATAGATACGCGTTTCACTAAACCATATATGTGATACTGCGTAAGTGTTGAGGTACATCATGACAAACATAGTAATGGTTGAGGTGATGATCATTGCAGCAAATCTTGAGTATTTCATAAGTAATCCTTACATTGATAGTGTAAATATTTCCCACTGTTAGCCTATTATTCTCTACATGTGGTCATGTTCTCGAAAAAGTGCAAGTAATGAGCCAGTATCATTATTATCTTATTGTGAATATGGTTTACCAACACAGAATTGGATTTGCGCCACTGTTAGGCTATATATTGATAATTGGACTTGTTTTAGTTAGAAATGATGATCGTTAGTTACTCTATATCTAACCCAAGCCTTCGGCTTCAAATTTCTATTAGTGGTTTTACCTGCTATGATGGATTTCATATTGATCGGATTATTGCGATCATCGCAAGTCTGAATTAGGAAAGTATTGGTTAATTCATGCAAACCATAGATAAATCATATTCCGGTTGCTTATCGAGTTATGTGAAGAAACGTTACTGTAGCTATACAAATTGAAAGGGAAATAATTAATAATTTGGATTTAAGTAAATAAGTATTAATGTAACTTTTTGACAACGTAGGTGTGGATCTTAGGAAAACCGAAGAAGAGAAAATGGCACCTTGGCTGGCTGCAATAACTGATACCTTAGAGGTGCTGCATAAAGGAGATGAGAACCCTGTTTCAAGCCGTAATTACATTATGGAAAAAGCCAATGTTCAGTTTAAATCGGTGAACTTTATGCGTGGGCGAAGCATTCAAAATGCGGTGGTGATTTTAGATGAAAGCCAAAACTTAACGGCTTCTCAGCTCAAAACCATTATTACCCGTTGTGGTGAAGGAACTAAACTTATTTGTACCGGAAATTTAGCACAAATAGACAGTAACTATTTAACCGCGGTTACCTCTGGACTTACCTATATTGTGGAGCGATTTAAGCACTTTGAAGGCGGCGCTACTGTTAATCTTAATGGTGTAGTAAGAAGTCGACTAGCGTCATTTGCCGAGGAGAATTTATAACTTGCGCTTAACATCTTGGCTCGATAGTCTACAGTTTGATTTTTGAGCCAATAATTAGGTAACTTGTTGAAATTTTTACCGTTAGAACATTATCATCGCTCTGTTTTTGTGGCGCTAGCACTGCCTTTGTTAGTGGCCTCTTTTTTGTGTTTGCATTTTTATAATATAAAAATGGAACGTGCAATAACAAAAAAGACCACTGATTTTAATGCATTATCTGCGCAGCTTGATCATGATATGCAAGCAATGGGGGACTTGGTTGATGCAATGTTTGTTATGTATAACAAGCAAACTTTTCTTGTAGAAAATTATAATCTTACAGAAAACATTAACCAATATGAGCATTATTATTATCGCCAATTTGAACATTTAAACGGTGAAATTGCAGGTAAAGGTCAGTTTAGTTATTCTGAGTCGGCACTTTTACAATGGCAGCAGGTTATATCGCTTGCACCCTCTTTTAATACCACTTTAGCGCTGCTTTCATCTGTGCATTCTATTGCGTATGTTGATGAACGAGGGTTTGCATACTTAACTCGGCGCGACAATACACGAAATAATATATTTACTCCGCTATTGAATGGCGACTTTAAACCCTTACTGTCATCAAACAAATTGGCTTCGAGTGCAGTCATCAATTTAGGTAATAAGGCATATTTTGCGATTGGGCGACAGCGTGAACTAAATTCCTCTGATTATATTGTTTTAATTTATGAACTGCAGGCTATCTCTGGTTGGTTAAACAAAATCACCTCTAAGCAAGGTGAGTATGTTTTTATTAATCAAGCAAATCAAATTATTGCCAGTTCACAGCAGTCAATTAACCAAGCGATAAATTTTTCGGCATACTGGCCTCAAATTAATACGCGCTCATCAAAGCTTACGGCCCTGTCTGAACCGCTTTTTTTAATTCAACCCTCAGATCAGACTCCGATTCATTTAGGGTTTCTTGCTGATAAGCAAATGCTTACCAGTAGCCTTGTGCAAGAAGTGGTGTTGGAGTTTATTTCATTAGCATTATTTTTATGCTTGATGTTTTATGTCTTTTTTTGGTTAAGCAAGCGTATATTTATAAGGCCTATGACAGAGCTAATGCGTTACTTAGAACATCATAACGATGACAACACGGGTTATTTAAATTACAAAGTACCATTAAATTGGCAACCTTGGTTTGCTAAGGTGAAAGCTATTTTTGCGAAAAATGAACGTTTAGTTATTTCATTACAAAATGCTAATAAAAAGTTAGATGAGCAGGTGCAGCTCAAATCTGAAAAATTAAAACATAGTGACCAAGCAAAAGAGCGACATTTAGCCCTGCTAAATACAGTACTTAACAGCGTGCCTGACTTTATATATTTTAAAAATACAGACGGCACCTTTTTAGGGTGTAATAAAGCATTTGAGCAGTTTATAGGTAAGAGCCAAAGCGAACTTATTGGTCAAAATATGCATAGCATTAGTCGCAGCTACGAGCAAATCCAGCGGCTGGAGCAGCAAGCATTACAGCATAAAATGCAAATTCAGCAGCGTATAGACGTTGCTAAGCAAACCTATCAGTTAACGATTGCTCCGTTTTATGATGAACAGCTCCAATTGCTAGGCACAATGGGAATTGGTCGCGATATTACTGCACAGCAACATACTTTATATGCATTAAAAGAGTCGGAATCTAAATTTAGAAGTGCCATTGAATTTGCTGCCAATGGGGTGTTTTTACTTTCACTAGAGTACGCTATTTTACAGGTTAATAAAGCCGCGCGAAAACTGTTTACCAAACATCATCAATTAACAGATACCCCGTTTGATACACTATTTAGTGACACTCAGTGGCAAGAACTCGACGCCTTACTGCAGCAACTACTGCACAACAAAAAACAGGTGTTTCATTTAACTTTTGCGCACACTCAATTAAATGCTTGGTTGCAGTTGAGTATGTCATTAATTTGGAATGAGAATGCTCAGCCGCTATATTATGTTATTCATATTCAAGATGTTACTGAGCTTACGAAAGCCAAAGATGATGCAGAGCGAGCCACTTTGGCTAAAAGTCGCTTTATTGCTAATTTAAGCCACGAAATACGTACTCCCCTCAATGCCATACTGGGGTTACTAGATATGTTAGCAGAGCATGGATTAACGCAGCGACAATTGCAACAGACCAGCCAAGCGACGTATGCAGCCAATAATTTATTACAAATGCTTAATAGTATGCTTGATTTTGCGCGTGTTGAAAGTAATGAAGCAACGCTGCAATTAGCGCCTTTATGCCTAGTTGATTTGATTGATACCTGCGAAAGCTTAATTTTGCCTTTATGCCAAGCAAAGCAGATACAGCTAAAAGTTGATATTGACCCACATATTTCCCCTTTTTTAGTTGGCGACTCCATTCGTTTGCAACAAGTGTTAGGTAACTTATTAACCAATGCTGTTAAATTTACTCCTACAGGCAACGTGACATTAAAAATGCAGTTACAGCCAAGTAGCCGTAATGAGTTACAGCGTATCTGTTTTGGGGTTATAGATACAGGTGAGGGGATTGCTCAAGCCGATCAACGCCGTTTATTTGATGCCTTCACCCAAGGCGATGAGTCATCCACTCGTCAGCATCAAGGAGTAGGTTTAGGGCTGGCAATAGTAAAACACAGTGTGGCATTAATGGGCGGGGAAATTTCACTTGATAGCGATAAAGGACAAGGTTGCTATTTTTACTTTACGCTCGATTTAGCGACCGATACCAACAAAGTTACTCGTGATGAAAATAAGTTATTAGTAATTACTAGCGCTAAAAGTACGTTACTTAATCAAGTAATTAAAGCGTATCCTGTTATTAATAACCAAACGCTTAATAGGGTAATCGCTGAACCAGAATATTTGCTGCAAGCGCACACAATAATCATTGATGTGTGTGAGCTGTCGGCCTTTTTAACACCAAAAATAAAAGCAACACTGCGTACAGCTGCTATTTCGGTTGTTGTTATTACAGATAATCAAGACGAACAGCCACCAATAAATGATTCCCTTATTACCCAGTTCTTACCCTCAAGCGCACTTGCACAGCGATTACTTAATTTGAGCTCGCAAAAAATAGTGAAGGCAATTGAAAACAAAGCACAAAAACCGCGTGATACAGTCTCAGGAATATTAGTGTTAGCGATAGACGATAATCCATTGAACCTCGATATTATTAGCAGTATTTTGAGTCAAGCTGGAGTAAATGTTGTTACGATCAATGACCCGCAAAAAGGGATTGAATTGGTAAGTAGCTTACGCCCCGACTTAGTCTTAATGGATATTCAAATGCCCAAAATTGATGGCTATCAAGCGACTGAAATAATACGCCAACAGTTTGACGCTCAGCAATTACCTATTTTTGCATTAACCGCGCATAGTGAACCAGCCGACATTTCGCGCTCACTCAATGGTGGGATGAATAAACATTTAACTAAGCCTGTGGTTGCGCCAGTTTTATTTACAGCAATGGCTAGTCTTGGTATCACAGCGCCTCGCTTTTTTGATAAAGGCTTTGCTTTGTCTCAGTTTGACGATGATCACTCTGTACTGCACAGTATGTTAGACAAGTTAGCGACATTAAGTGAGTCATATTCAGCTGAGCTTCAAAACAACAACCCTAGTATTGAAATGGTACGCTTAGTGCATAGTTTAAAAGGGATAGCAGGAAATTTAGGTTTTAACCGATTATTATTGTGTGCTCAACACACTGAGCAGGTATTAAAAGCGGGCGGCGAGCACGCCGCAGCTGCAATTAAAGAATTAATAATACAGTTAGAGCAAGTGCAAATTTATATAAAAAGTTTAGATGTAAGCAATGATAAATAAAGCAAAAATATTAATTGTAGATGACGATGCGCTTAACCGAATCATTTTAGAAAAAACCCTAAGTGACGAGCATGAGGTTTACTTAGTGGCTAGTGGTGAAGAGGCGTTGGCATTTGTTAAGCGCACACAATTAGACTTAATTATTTTAGACATTATGATGCCAGGCATGAATGGTTACGACGTGCTGGTGGAGCTTAAAGAAAGCAGCCTAAGCCATACAATCCCCATTATTTTTATCTCAGCGAATAGCTCTCATGAAGACGAAGCAAAAGGCTTAGAGTTAGGCGCAATGGATTACATTGTTAAGCCATTTTGTGCCTCTATTGTTAAAGTGCGTGTACGTAATCAATTACTCATTAAGCAAAAAAACGATTTATTAGAAATGCTTGCGTCTATTGATGGTTTAACAGAAATACCTAACAGACGTTATTTAGATGAAAACTTAGAACGAGAGTGGCGAAGAAGTAAGCGTAATAATTCCTCCATGTGTGTACTGCTTATCGATATTGATCACTTTAAGCGCTATAACGACTACTACGGTCATCGTGCTGGCGATGAGTGTTTAAAAGCAGTGGCGCAAACATTAGTGGCGCAATGTGAACGTGGCAGTGATTTTGTTGCCCGTTATGGTGGTGAAGAGTTTGTTGCAGTATTACCAGAAACCAATCAGCAAGGCGCTATTGCGTTTGCTAATAAATTACGCAAAGCTATTAATGACTTGAATATAGAACACAACGCATCTTTAAATGCTTCACACATTACTATTAGTATTGGAATTGCCTCAAGTGAGAGCAGTCAAGCATACACCGAGAAAGCGTTATTAGAAGAGGCTGACTCAGGTTTATATAATGCTAAAAAGTCAGGGCGCAATCAAATTAGCGCCCAATAGTATTTTCGAGAGCTTAATTTGTTAGCATCAATAACGCTGAACTACCAATACCCACTAATTTATCATTTTTGAAAACGAGCGGTGTACATTCATCTTTGGTCATTTTTCCATCTGAATGAATGCTGTGTGTTGCGTAGAACAAGACTTGGTAAACATCATCCTGTTTTTTTAACAATTCAGTGAAGTTAGGTGTTTTTAGTTGGTTTAATACCGACTGATACGAGCTATCCATTGCCAAGCCCGAAATGATTTCACGATTATTTTTATGTGTTGCTTGCCAACCTGAAGAGCTATTACCTGCCCAATGACCCTCTGCTTCGCCATCTGATACAGCGATTACACAACCCGTTAAAAAAGGAGCGGTAAGTGCAGCGATTAAAAGTGTTTTTTTCATTTTTTATTACCTTAGATGATTAATTAAAAACAATATAGCAAAGACTAGGCCAGTTTTTAAAGTCTTAAAAATCAATAGCTTGTTTTTATTGTGTTTGGTGGGGTGGTGGCTTTTTTTAAATATAAATCTAAAAAGCCACTTTTTAGTAATTTTGACTAAGTTACTTTTATGGCATTAAACCAAGCGGTTACGAGTCTCTTGTTGACTAAAGGCTGCAATATTTAAACTCACTTCTTTTACTAAACGCACGATAGATTCAGTGCTCGCCCACGCTATATGTGGGGTAAGTAGTAAGTTATCACCCGTATAATTAGCCAGAGGATTGGTCAGCTCAGCGGGCTCTTTGGTAAGTACATCAACGCCCGCACCGGCAATAATATTGGCTTTTAATGCTTCTACTAAGTCTGCTTCATTGATTATCCCGCCGCGTGCGGTATTAATAATTAGCGCAGTCGGTTTCATCATTTTTAATTCATTAAGTGTAATTAAGTCGCGTGTTTCATCATTAAGTGGGCAGTGAACGCTAATAATATCTGCTGTTTTTATTGCTGTTTCAAACGGGGTGCGTCCGTTGCGACACGCTGCGCCTTTACGCTCTGCAATAATTACATTGGCGCCAAACGCTTCAGCCACTTTAGATACTGCATTACCTAAAGTGCCACCACCAATAATGGCTAATGTTTTGCCCTGGATGTCATTAAAGTTGTAATCCAGTCGACAAAACATCTCACTTTTTTGCCACGCGCCTTGCTGACAATCTGCTTGATAGCGGTGAGTATTACCTAATAAGTTAGTGATCAACGAAAAGGTATGCTGAACAACAGAAGGGGTCGAATAACCGGCAACATTAGTAACTGCTATGCCTAAGTCTTTCGCGGCATTTAAATCAACATTATTGGTACCCGTTGCACTAACACAAATGAGCTTTAATGATTTTAATTGCATCATAGTGTCACGATTAATCACCACTTTGTTGGTGATTAAAACTTCTGCATTTTGGCTATGCGCTAATACTTGTTCAGGGCTAGTTAGCTGATGCACTGTGAGCTCTCCAAGTGCTGAAATACCATCCAGTGACGTGTTTGCCAGTGTTGCGTTATCAAGAATTGTTATATTCACGGTGTGTCCTAATATGTGTATGTGTTAGAGAGGGAGTAACCTCTGTACGCAGATAAAAAGATCATTATTTAATTGAATGTTATAGATTTATTTAGACTTAGCTTATTGTGTTCACATTAACAGGAGTAAAGTCATATTTAAATGTGGTCTGCCCACTGAGGGTTAACTTGCATGTTATTATGACCAACTGCCTTGCTAAGTTAACTTGAACAAAGTGCTATTAGTAAGGTCTATCCATTTGAATTAATAATTAATAGCTATAGTTTATACACATGAGCGGTTAATCTGGCAATGATGCTCAGTACTAAACTATAACGCTATGAAAACTCAGTAAATCGAACTTTAGTATTGCTAGTTTCGTATTTTTGCTTGAGTTATAATCAAAATCAGACATAACGGGGCGTTTTCGCGCGCCGTTTTTAACTTTGTAGATGCAGTAAATGATAGAACTAGAAGATAAGTACGCAGATATAAGACCTTACAATGACGATGAAGTTGCCGCCTCATTAACGCGATTAATTAACGATAATGCGTTTCTTGATGTGATAGCAAAGTATAATTTGCCACGCTTTATATCCGCAGTTGGGTTTTTAGCACGCGCTATAATAAAGCATCAGTTGCGTAAAAAATGGGGCAAAGTTAAAACAGTTGAAGATGTACAAAATGAAGTTGCACATTACTTAAATAAATTAGTAAACCGCACCACATCAAACGTTACTTTTTCGGGCTTAGAGGCGTTAGACCCTGATCAAGCCTATCTTTTTGTTTCAAACCACAGAGACATTGTACTCGATCCTGCATTGGTTAATTGGGGCCTTTTTCAGCATAAAATGAAAACCGTGAGAATTGCGATTGGTGATAACTTACTGCAAATCCCATACATTACTGAGCTTATGCGTTTAAATAAAAGTTTTATTGTAAAACGCTCAGCTAAAGCTCCAAAGGAGATGTTAAAAGCGCTGACTCAATTATCGGCTTATATTTATGACTCACTCAGCAGTGGGCATTCTATTTGGATTGCTCAAAAAGAAGGCCGTGCCAAAGATGGTGTAGATCAAACCGATCCCGCACTATTAAAAATGCTGCAACTAAATGGACGTAAACAAAAGAAAGAATTTGGCGAATACATTAAAGAACTAAAAGTGGTGCCGGTTGCAATATCTTACCAATATGAACCCTGTGCAATAGCTAAGGCAAAAGAGCTTTACCATAAACAGCATCATGGTAAATATGTGAAATCGGCGGGTGAAGATATTGCTAGCATTGTTGAAGGTTTTAGTTCAGCCAAAGGGCATGTGCACTTATCGTTTGGCCAGCCTATTCAGTCAGATTGCGATAGTGCCGATGAATTGGCAAAAACCATTGATAAGCAAATAATTGATTCGTTTTATTTGCACCCAGGCAATTATATTGCCGGTGGTTGTACTGAAGCGGTTATAAATAAAAATGATGCAGCACAATTTGCAGAGCGTTTAGCAAAAGTGCCAGAAGAATTAAGATCTTTGGTACTAGCGATGTACGCCAAACCGTATCATAGAAAAACACAAGTAGATGAACAAAGCTGTGAACATTAATTAACAGCTAAGATAAAAGCAGCAATTAATTGGCTGCTTTTTTTTTGCACAAAAATAGCGCTATACTCAAGCTATGCTTTTTTAGACTGGAGGGTTTGATGCAACAAATTGAAATATTTGATATTCCTAGCCCTTGTAAAGGTATTTGCTTGGTTAATAATCGAGGCTACTGCAAAGGATGTTATCGCAGTCGTGATGAGCGATTTTCGTGGAATTCGTTAACCAATGCCCAAAAAAAGAAAGTATTGAGCCTATGCCAACAACGCTATAAACGTTATTTACAGCAAAAAAATAAAGCTGAGCAAACCGCTTCGCCAACACGGCAGCAAGGCTTTGATTTTTAAAATTGTAGTTTGTACTTTGACCTGAGTTTAGCTACCGTGCCATTGTTGTGTAATTTCTTAAGTGTAGTCTCAAGCTGCAAAGCAATACTCGCATGGCTATTATGTAAATAATGATAAAGCGGGTAGGTAGCAACCACTTGTTTTTCATAGCAACCTAAAGCAGGAGGAATAGTTTTATTGGCCATCGCAAAATCAATTAGTAATGCAGCTTCTACTTTTTGCTGGATCAGTAAATTTAATTGAGTGGTATTATTTTTTACTTCAATAACCTCGCCTTGAAAATCAATACTGTCTAAATATCGTTGTTGCACAGGGTAGCTGGCTATAATAGCAACGCTATCCATTGTTTTAGTAGAGCTGGGTTCACAGTGCTTATAAAGCTCAAGACTAAATTTAAATAACGGGTAATTAACTCGAATTAAGTTTTTGTAAGCACTTTCAATACTAATATCACGAGCAAGCTGCCCATCTAACATGCCATTATTTGCCGCAAATAATGCATTCTGGCGATTAAAATCGATAATATTTAATTTAAAGCCTATATCTGCATACGCTAATTGTAATAGCTCAATAGTATAATTTGCTTGCTGGGTGTTCTGCGGGCGATTAAATGTATAGCTGTAACTATGGCCAAATGACGGATTGCTAAAAACTAAACCTATTAATACAAGTAGTCCTTTAGAGTATTTAAACACGTCAGTATTTCCAGTCTATTAGAGGCAAATGAGTAGGTGGGTATAATAACAAATTGGCTGTGTTTTGCCCAGTTTCTAGTCATGATCTAGCAAAGTCTATCTTTAACAATTATTGATCCCCTTAGATTATTTACGGCAGATTCTTTTTATTCGCTATAGAGTTAGTTTATTATAAGTTTAAACGTATAATCTAAGTTTTATCGGGCCAGTGAAAGGGGTAATATGAGTTATAACCTGTGTGATTTACCACGAGAGCAAAAGTATCAAATTCAGTTAGACTACGAAGCTTCATTTTGGGCATATCAAATTAAGCGTGGCAAGAAAACGCGTGAACAAGTTTACGACACCCTGCATAGTCGTCCTGTTGCGGAGCAAGGTTTTTTAAAGCAAAAGTTTGAGCAATATTTGGCACTTATGCTAAGTTAGAGTTTACTTGCTATGGTTGTTATAAAACAATTAGAACCAGTTAAAACGCCCTTAATAAACAAGTTTTATACCTTACATAAAGTTCGCGGTCGCGCAAATAAACAAGACCAACTGTGGGTCGCTTACGATAACCACACGATGATTGCGGCGTGCCGCTTACAACATAAACCGACTTTTTTATTTTTATCGACTGTTTTTGTGGCCCCTGAATACCGCTCAACTGGTGTTGCAACAAAGCTGTTAAGCACGCTTTTAAATCAGCAAACCGACGTTGTTTACACATTCGCTTACCAACATATTACTGATTTTTATCAGGCACTTGGTTTTAACCAGGTGTTAACATATACTCCTGAGTTATTAACGCTATTTGATGCATACAAGCACCGCAATATTATTGCATTGAAATATCAGCAACCCTAAATCAGCATAGGAAACACATGGGCATCTGTATTAATAGGTTTATCACAGCCATGTTTGTGCTATTTATGCTCATAAGCCTCGCTGCAACAGCGCAAGTAAAAAGGCTATCCCCGAGCGAAGGGTTATCTCAAAGCTACGTTAATACTATGCTTATTGATAATAATGGCTATTTATGGCTCTCTACTGAAGGAGGGTTAAATCGCTACGACGGCTATCAGGTTATTCCAATTAATGGCCCAAATGGTGAGTTAGAAGAGACCATTATTGATCGCATATACCAAGATCCAGAAGGGCAAATTTGGATTGCTTCCTTGTTAGCGGGGCTTTTCAGGTATGACCCGCAAACAAATACCTATCAGCAGTATCTAAAAAAGCCAGTGACAGAAGAGCAAATTCTTCAGCAGTCTGTTTTTACTATGTTGGCCACAGATGATAAATCCTTGTGGATTGGACAAGGGCGAGTGTTTGCAAAACTTGATATAGCCAGTGGCTCTATTACTCCTTTATTTAAGCTGCCTGAGCAATTTGAAAATGCATTTGTACGTACCTTGTTTCATTACAATGGCTATATCTTTATTGGCAGTACAGACGGTGCTTATGTATTTAATATTGCAACGCAACAAGTACGCCCTCTAGAGCATTTAAGCGAAACCGATGTACACATCTATCAAAACAATGTGAAGTCATTTGCACTGGGTGATAGTAATCAGTTATTGGTTGGGGCTGTTAAAGGTTTATACGCTGTTGATATTAGCAATATAGAGGCATTGTTTAATAATAATGAGCAGTCATTTACAAATGAAAAGCTGCTGGCTGATTTAAATGTTTGGGATATAGATAATCAGCAGGGGGTTCTTGATTTAGCAACAGACAAAGGTCTGCTCAGCTTTAATTTGACCACCAAAACGGTGGTTAAAAATAAACGTATTCAACAAAGTAAATACACCCTTGCCGATACCAGCATTATTGATATGGTAAAAGATAAATCAGGCGGTATGTGGCTTGCGACTAAAACTGATGGTGCTTTTTATTTATCGGGAGACAACTATAAGTTTTATAATGTAGAGGGAAATGCTCTGGGAGGGGATGGATTTTCGCATCACTCAGTCTGGGCAATTAAACAATTCCAAGATAAGTTATGGTTAGGTACCCATAATGGTTTAACTGCGGTTGATATAAAAAATAACACCTCAACGGTGTATTTAAAAGATTATAAAGTTGATTTACTAACCACAGAATTTACTATTTTCAAAATTATGCCTTACAAAAATAAACTTTGGTTACAAACAAACCGAGGGCTGTTTATTTTTGACCCCCAAACCCAGCAGCTTACTCAACCTAAAACTGCCAGCCCCAAGAACCAAATATTTTTAAACGACTGGATGCATGGTATTGCCTTGTTAGAAAATGGTGATTTATATTTTGTTCACCCTGATCATGGCATGTTTAAATATAATATTGATAGCCTGATTTTAACCCCATTAAAAGGCGAATTTTCCCAATTTGACCCGTTCTTAGCACATGGCTTTTTACCGCCGTTGCCCTCTCAGCCAAAGTGGCCGCTATTTTTTAGTGGTGGGGTGTTATACCAGTTTAATCCTGATGAGCTCAGTTTAAATACGCTTTATAAAGTACCCAAACATCATGACAATGTTGCAGTGAGAATTCTTTCGTATGTTGAAGACAGGCAAGGGATTCTATGGCTCTCTTTATCTAACTTTGGTTTGATTGGAATTGATGCCAGCAGCTATGAATTAGTGCATACCATTGATTTAGATAAAAATAAATTAGGCACACTATTATACGATATGGTGCTAGATGAAGAGGGAATGATTTGGATGAGTAGTCATAAAGGAATATGGCGACTAAACCCTAACACTATTCATTTTCAGCAGTTTACTACATCAGACGGGGTGCTTTCTGCTGAATTTAATAGTGGTGCTATGGCAAAATTAAATGATGGACGAATTGCCTATGGTAGCCTTAAAGGCTTTACCTATTTTGATCCCAAAGAGAATAAAAATAGCCAAGGTTTGTTAGAACATGTCAACATTACTCGCATTAATTTAATGTCTCGAAATTTGTCGATTAACTTACAACAGCCATTAAAAAATATTACTTTAAATCATGATGATATAGGGCTTGAAATTGCGTTCTCAGCGATGTCATTCAGTTTTCAAGAACGTATTATTTATGAATATCAGCTCGATAAAGGTAAAAAAAGTTATACCCGTAATAATCGCGTGGTGTTTCCTAAATTAAACCCCGGTAGCTACCAGTTAAAAGTCTGGGCAAAGGATCCGTTGACGGGTGAGTATACTCCGCCAGCAACGTTAAATATTAAAGTGAAATACCCGTTATGGCGGGCCCCTTACTTTTTAGCACTTTATGCTATTTTGTTGATCACTGTAGTGACTGCATGGGTGATGAGACGTAACAAAATACAGCGTATTTTATTAGCTGCACACAAAGAAAGCCAAGATAGCGAGGCGCGCTTAAAGCTTGCACTAGAGGGGAGTGAATCGGGGGTATGGGATTGGCAAGCAAATCAGTTAAATATTTATCAGCCAAGGTTAGTCAACGAATTAGGTTATGCGGAAGACTCAGTCAGTTTAGATGACTACTTAGATAAAGTTCACCCACAAGAGCGTGCTATTTTTAGGTTAGAGTGGTTAGAATTTTTATCAACTGACAAAGGATATTTTAACTGTACTTACCGATTGCGTCATGCCAAAGGTCATTGGCGCTGGTACAAAGACTTTGGCAAAGTGGTTGAATGGAATGAAACAACTCCGCAAAAAGTAGCGGGTACGTATACCAATATGACACGCGAGATGGCATTTGAAGAACACGCTCGACTATTTACTGCCGCGTTTGAGCAGACTCGAGATTGGGTGTTTATTTTAGATAAAAACTTTAATATACGTGCTTCAAATAAGTCGCTACAAGCGGCTTTTGCTTTATCGGCAGAGCCTCGTTCAACTCGCTCACTTAATTTAGGTATGACTCGCAGTAGCTATTTTGATTATTTACGCATTATGCAAAAACTTGAAGTAGGTGAGCATTTCTCATGTGAAGATACTGTGGTATTGGCTAATAAGGAACAGCGCCATGTGTTAGTAAAAATAAGCGCTGTAGCGGATGAAAGCCAAAGATTAAGCAGTTATGTGGTTATTTTAACGGATATTCATGCCCAAAAGTCAGCTGAGAATGAGCTACATTTATTAACTAATTACGATTCATTAACGGGTTTGCCAAACAGAACTCTGTTTAACGACCGAGCTATGCATGCCATAGATCAAGCGCGTCGCCATCACAGTAAAGTCGCTTTAATACACGTAAATATAAAACGCTTTAAATACTTTAATGACTCATTTGGGACAGAAAGCGCTGATGAGATCATTAAGCTGGTGGCAAATCGTTTAAAAATAGCATTGCGTCCCTGTGATAGCGTAGCGCGTTTAAGTGGTGGTGAATTTGTTATTTTAGTTGAAGATATTCAACAAATAGAAGAAGTATTACTTATATGCACCAAGCTTATGGATTGTGTGAGTAAAGACATTGCTATGAATAACCAAAGTGTGAAGGTTCATCTAAGTATTGGGGTGGCGCTTTTCCCTGATGACGCGACGTATTATAAAGCGCTGTTAAAAGCATCAAATGTGGCGCTCTATTATGCTAAAGATGGTTTAGAAGGTGGTTACAAGTTTTACAAACAAGAAATGAATCAAAAAATTGAAAGGGCGCTGCATTTAGAGTCGCAATTGATCAAAGCGTATCATGAGCACGAGTTTTGTAATTACTATCAACCTATAATTAGTACATCTACACAAAGAACGGTAGGCTTTGAGGTGTTATTACGCTGGCCTGAAAATCAGCTAGCTAGTACGCAAGAGTTTGCAAATGTGGCTGAAAATATTGGTTTAATTACCAAAATTATGCTGCAAACATTTAAACGAGCACTTGTACAATTAGTGCGTTGGCGCACAGTTAACCCCGATTTATATTTATCAATTAATTTATCAGCACTTGATTTTGAGTTTGCTGAGCTTATGCCTGAAATTCGCCAGGCATTGAGTAATGCGGCACTACCGCCTGAGGCTATTGTATTTGAAATAACAGAGTCTATTTTAATGAGAGACTCAGAGTATGCGCTTAAAAATATGGATGCACTAAAGCAGCTCGGATGTAAATTATACATGGATGACTTTGGAACAGGTTATGCTTCATTAACGTATTTAAAGCGCTTCCCCATTGATGTATTAAAAATTGATCGTAGTTTTGTACAAGATATTGGTATTGATTCGGATAATGAAGCGATTATTCAATCCACGCTGACTTTAGCCAGCAGTTTAGGTAAAGAGTGTATTGCTGAAGGGGTTGAAAGCGCACATCAACTGGCCTTCTTAAAAGCTCAAGGTTGCAGCTACTTTCAAGGTTATTTGTTCAGTAAAGCGGTGCCTAAAGAGCAAGTGCTTGAGCTCATTGAACGCGATTGGCAGCCTGTATTTTCACAAGCTTAAAGCGCCTCAGCTTTGTGTATGTGTTATTAAGGGCGCTTACCACAATGGCGACAAAATAAATGTGAGCTGCGTTTATTAAGTTCCGCTTTTATTGCTTTATTAGCTTCTAACTTACTTAACCCGAGTTTGTAGCGAAGATCTTCTAGGTGATGTAATTGCTCGTCGGAGAGTTTACCGTCGGTTATTTGCTCATGGGTGGCATCTTCAAATAACTGACGACGTTTACGAACTTGCTCTGAAAAGCTCGACGCTAATAAACCAGTGGGTATAGCCACCATGCCCATGCTTACTAGAGTGATGACACCACCAAACAGCTTACCAATGGGTGTTATTGGCACAACATCACCATAGCCTACAGTCGTAAGTGTTGCCATTGCCCACCACATTGCGGCCGGAATTGAGCCAAACTTGTCTGGTTGAATGTCATGTTCTAATAAATAAATACCGCATGAAGCTAAAATAAGTACTACTGCCATAATAAAAAATGCAGCCAATAATGAACTTGCTTCATCAATAAATGCCTGTAATAACAGCTGCATAGCCCGTGAATAACGAGTGAGCTTAAATACTCTTAATAAACGTAGTACGCGTAAAAAACGCAAGTCTAAAGCAAAGAAAAGCATTAGCAGGCTTGGCAAAATGGCGATTAAATCGATGATAGCCAGTGGTGATAAAATATAGCGGATCCGCTTTTGTGTATTGGAGCAATCCATAGAGGCGTATTTTACTCTATCTACACAGGTCCAAGCACGTATTAGGTATTCAGCACTAAATATGGCAACCGATACCAGCTCTAACATTAAAAATTCGTTGTAGTACTCAGTGGCAATGCTGTTCACTGATTCGAGTACGATGGCCACCACATTTATCATAATAATAGTGATTAGTAGGGCATCTAAAAAGTGACCGGCCCGTTGGTACTTACCTGAAGACTCAAATACTTGGTTGATGGTTTGTCTAAGTTTCTGCATAATAATTATTATAATGTGAGTAACATATTGATACTGCCTTCTTCAAAATCACGACTAATTTTAAATCCGAGTTTACGAGCCAGCTCAATCATGCCAGTGTTTTCAGGTAGGGTGATCCCCTCAACGGTTTTTACCCCTTGGCGCTTACAATGAGAAATTGCTGCATTCATTAAAATACGTCCTAATCCAAGCCCTTGGCAATCAGAACGTACTACAATAGCAAACTCTGCTTGTAAGTTATCTGGGTCCATAATCACTCGTGAAACCCCTAAGGTATGCTGTTGCTCGTCTTGTGTTTGGGTAACAATAAACGCCATTTCGCGGTCGTAATCAATTTGCGTCATTTTCGCGAGTTGATCGTGGTTAAATTGTGGTAACTCACCAAAAAAGCGTTTATACCTATCTTCTTTAGTTAATGACTGGTCAAACGCTTGATGTGCTTGCTCATCTTCAGGTTTGATTGGTCTGAGCGTTGCTAAGGTATTATTTTTTAAAGTGACTTGTTCAACTAGTTCAATAGGGTAAGGACGAATAGATAAACGTTTTCGATGTGCTTGAGCCTGATACTGATTCAAATTCATGGTGGCATCAAGTACTAAAAACTGGCCATTACTAGCTAGAATAGGATTTAGCTCTAACGAGGTGATATCCGGTTGATCTACGACCAATTGAGAAATTCGAGTTAGTAGTGAACACAAGCGATATTTATCTACTTTTTCTGGCAGAACACGATCTTTAAGTACGCCTTTATCATGGGCGGCGGCAATTAAATATTTAGCTAGGTTCATATTCAGTGGTGGCAAAGCGACTGCGGCTTGTGCATATTCAAGCCCTGTACCGGCTTCACCTAATAAAATAACCGGCCCAAAATTAGGCTCTGTTTTAATGGCTATACGCAGCTCGTTAGCTCCCGCTCGAGGTGCCATTTTTTGTAACGAAAAACCATCAATTATGGCATCAGGGTAGGTGTTCTTTATTCTTAACAGCATGGCAAATGCGGTTTGCTCTACCTCTTGCGCATCATTGAGGTTTAGTACGACACCGCCGACTTCAGACTTAGAGGGAATACTGGGGCTAATCAATTTCAATGCCACCGGAAAGCCCAGCTCTATTGCTTGCTCTTTGGCTTCGGTTGGAGTGTAGGCAACTTCAGTTTGAATACAGTCAATGCCGTAACTACTTAAAATATGACTTGCTTGATGGGTTGATAAGTAATGTTGTTCATCATTTAAAAACTCTTTTATAGTCGCTTTCGCTGCTGCTTTATTAATAGTGGCATCGTCAGTATTTGATTCTGGCGTTTGAGTTAAATGCTTTTGGTTACGACGGTAGCTTACTAAGTGCATAAAGGCGCCTACCGCCCCTTCTGGGGTACGATAGGTAGGGATGGCGTTATTAGCGCAGATGCGTCTTGCAGCAAAAGCAGCATCTTCTCCCATAAAATTAGTAATTACATACGGGCGTGCCATTTTCGGTAATTTATTTAGTGCCTCAACAATAACCTGAGCGTAATTTTCACTTGGGGCCAAAGCTGATGGAGTGTGGATGATCAGTAAGTTTTTAACTTCTTTAGCATTTAGTAATATTTCTAACGCATGCTTATAACGCACTGGCGCAGAATCGCCAAAAATATCGACCGGATTGGCAGCGGTGTCTGAATGCGGGATCACTTTATTAAGTGCTTCGCGAGTTTCATCACTGAGCTGAGCAAGTTTTCCTGAGCTTTGAATGAGTTCATCAACCGCCATCACTCCAGGGCCGCCACCATTGGTTAATATGGTAAGTTGCTCTACTTGCAGTAACTTAGGATGCATTGCCAAGGTTTGGGTGGCGGCAAAGAGCTCACGTAAGTCGTTTACTCTTAGCATACCCGCACGTTGAAACATGGCATCATATACCGCATCTGAGCTTTGTTTTCCGCCGGTGTGTATTTCAGCGGCGAGAGCCCCTGCGCTGGTTCTGCCAGTTTTAATAGCAATAACAGGTTTAGAAAATGCGGCTGCTCGAGCGGCAGAAATAAAGCTGCGGATATCATCAATATTATCGATGTACAGTAAGATGGCTTTGGTTTTAGCATCACGGCCTAAAAAGTCGAGTATTTCGTCAAACTCAATATCTAAACAATCCCCCATAGATACAAAGTATGAAAAGCCAATTTCTTTATTTTTTGCCCAATCAAGAATAGTTGCGCAAACTGCTGCAGATTGCGATACAAAAGCCAGTTTACCTGGCGTGGCAACAGTATGAGAAAAGCTTGCATTTAAGCCTATATGCGGAATAAGTAACCCTAAGCAATTTGAGCCAAGCAAGGTGACGTTATGCTTAGCTGCGCTCTCTTTGAGTGCCTTTTTTTGAACTGTGGTTAAGCCATCCGCAATAATAATGGCACTATGACAGCCAAGTGTACCTAGCTGCTCAATAATTTTCATTAAGGTGTTTTTATTGGTACAGATAACGGCTAAATCAGGCACTTTAGGTAAGGCTTCAATACTGGGGTAAGCCAATACGCCATGTACCGCTGTATGATTTGGGGTAACGGGCATAATAGGCCCTTTAAAGCCACCTTGCAGTAAGTTACGCATTACCACATTACCCGCGCGAGTGGCGGTGTTTGATGCCCCAATAACAGCGACAGAGCTTGGGTTAAAAAACTGGTTAATACGTTTTAGACTCATTGCGTTTCCTTGGCTGATTAAGTTTTGCGTTCTGTACTGTCTCAATGTAACCTGTTTATTGTGTTTTTTCGAGCGTGAACATGCTTATTATTGATATTAGGGTCTGTTGACCTTTCAAGGTTAAACTTGCAGCAGTCTGTTTGGTATTTAGGCAAGGCAGAGCCTATGTGGTGTGGTTATTCCCCATAAATAGGCGATAACGCAGCATAAATGCCAAACAGGCGCTGCCCGAAGGGTTCTGCCTAGGGGCGATTTACTCTTTGTTGCTCGGTTTTTACTTAGCCCACTAGGTTACAAACCTCGCGCCGCGATTAAATCGCCCCTAGTTTGAACAAGTTTTAATCCGCAAAGGTCAACAGACCCTAATCAAGGAGAGTGAAGTGAATAAAATATCGAATGTAACCGTTGTTATGGCAGCAGTTTGTTTAAGCATCGGCTTAATTGCATTGGGCTTTATCATCAAAGGAGCTGCGCTTGATATTAAAGGCATGGAGCGCACTGTTCAGGTAAAAGGCTTAGCAGAGCGTGAAGTGGTCGCTGATACTGTTATTTGGCCGCTGCAGTTTAATGACGCCGATAACAACCTTGAAAAGCTTGTTGAGCGAGTTGAGCAAAAGAACGATGCCGTAATTGCCTTTTTAAAGCTACATGGCTTTGACGATGAAGAAATATCGACAGGCACTCAATCTATTATTGATAAGCAAGCGCGTGAATACGCGAACGACAATCAAACGTTTAGATACGTTATTAGCTCAAATATTATTGTTTATTCTAATGCCCCCGATAAAGTTAAAAATGCACTGAGTAAAGTGAGTCAGTTAGCTAAACAAAATATAGCCATAGTCCAAGATAACTATCAAACTCGTATTGAATATATTTTTACTGGGCTTAACGATATAAAACCTGCCATGGTGCAAGAGGCCACAGAAAAAGCCCGTGAAGTAGCAAATAAATTCGCGAAAGATTCAAACTCCCTTTTAGGTAAAATTAAAACCGCACGGCAAGGGCAGTTTAGTATTAACGATCGGGACTCAAACACACCGCAAATTAAAAATGTACGCGTGGTTACCAGCGTAGAATATTACTTATCAGATTAGTGCCGCTACTTGTTCAGTAGAGCGCTGTAAATATGCGGCGCTTAACAGCAAGGTAATTTCGCTTGGAGGGGCGTTTTTTAATACCTCAAGCAATTGTAATTTTGCCGTAGGATTTTGTTTTTGTTCTATTTCCATTAATGCCAGTAAGGCTGAAAACTCATGTTTTACCGGTATGTTGGGCTTATGTGCATAAACGATATAGCTGGCCACAGGAGTGAGCCCGTACTGATTGATTTGCGCCAATGCATGCAGTAACTCTTCATTAGATTCAAATAACATTAACGAGCGAACATAGTTAAAAGGCAATTGACTCGGCGCTGCGTGCTTGAACACATTATGTAACACGTTATTGCCATGGCTATCTGTACTAATAAAGCCTTTATTTAATTTAAGCGCAGGAGTAAAAAAGCTCAGTGCATCTAAACTGGTTAGCTGTTCAATAAACGGCGCTGGTGGCGTATTGCTCGCTAAAATTCGCACGGCAATGTTTTGCATAAAATCGTATTTAATACTCATGCGTAACGCGCTTTCAAACAGGTAATTAAGCTGCATCACTTTTTGAGCGTCAGTAAGCTTTTTAAAGTCGTTATCAAGCTCATCAAACTGTTGTTGTTTAATACGCGCATTGAGTAGCTGTATGCTTAGATCCATTCTGTTCTCCTTGAATACCTACTTTATCCTAGCTTAATTTTTTGCTTTATAAAACAAAAGGCCGCAATTGCGACCTTTTATATGTTTAAGTAGTTACTAGGGTCTGTTTACCTTTGTAGATTGAAATTTGTTCAAACTAGTGGCGGTTTAATCGCGGCGCGAGGTTTGTAACCTAGTGTGCTCGATAACTGCTCCTGCGTTATTCTACTGGCTTACATCCATGTAAGAATAAGTAAAAACCGAGCAAAGCTTCCGCGTCCTGCTCACGCCCCTTACCTACATCCATGTAGGCAACAAAGAGTAAATCGCCCCTAGGCAGAACCCTCCGGGCAGCGCCTGTTTGGCATTGATGCTGCGTTATCGCCTATTTATGGGGAATAACCACACCACATAGGCTCTGCCTTGCCTAAATACCAAACAGACTGCTGCAAATTTAACCTTGAAAGGTCAACAGACCCTAGATAATTAAGCTTGTTTGCTAGCAACCCACTCATCAACAAAGTTTTCTAGAACGTTTAATGGTACAGGGCCATTTTTAAGCACTACGTCGTGGAATTGACGAATGTCAAACTTGTCGCCAAGCTGCTTTTTAGCCGCTTCACGTAGTTCTAAAATTTTCAGCATACCCACTTTGTAAGCCGTTGCTTGTGATGGCATTACAATATGACGCTCAACCATTTTTACACCGTCAGAAGTGGCGTTAGGAGTGTTGTTAACGTAGTAATCAATACCTTCTTGGCGAGTCCACTTCATTGCGTGAATACCGGTATCAACTACTAGACGACAGGCACGCCATAACTCCATAGCTAAACGACCAAAATCTGAATATGGGTCTTCATAAAGGCCCATTTCTTTTGGTAGTAACTCTGAGTATAAACCCCAACCTTCAATGTAGGCTGTGTAACCACCAAATTTACGGAACTTAGGCACGCCTTCTAATTCTTGTGAAATAGCAATTTGCATGTGATGACCCGGAATACCTTCATGGTAAGCGAGAGCTTCCATTTGGTAAGTTGGCATTGCTTCCATGTCGTATAGGTTGGCGTAGTAAATACCTGGGCGAGAACCATCTGGGGCAGGTTGTTGATAAAACGCTTTACCTGCCGCTTTTTCACGGAAAGCTTCAACACGTTTTACTATCATGTCGGCTTTTGGCTTTACAATAAACAGCTCATCTAAGCGTGTTTTCATGTTATCAATTAAGCCTTTAGCTTCACTTAGGTACTGCGCTTTACCCGCTTCAGTATTAGCAAGGTAGAATTGCTTGTCGGTTTTCATAAACTGCATAAAAGCGTTTAAGTCGCCCTCAAAGCCAACTTTATCTTTAATAGCACGCATTTCATCATGAATACGTGACACTTCGGCAAGACCAATAGCATGAATTTCTTTTGCAGTAAGGTCTGTCGTAGTTGTACGTTTAAGCGCGTTATTGTAAAACGCTTCGCCATCAGGGAATTTCCAAGCACCGTCACGGTCATCAGCACGTTTTTCTAGCTGTGCAATGTAGTTAATTAACTTAGAGTAAGCAGGTTTAACTGCTGTTTTTAATGAATCAGTCGCTTTACTAATAAGTGCATCTTTTTCAGCTTGGTCGATTTCTAATGCATTTACTTTACGTTTAAAGTCAGCTAATAGCGTAGAATCTTCACCTTGTTCAAACGGCGCACCTTTAATGATGTTTTTGCTTGAATCAATCACGTGTGGAAATACAAATTTAGGTGCAATAATGTTTTTATCGGCGCGAATTTCTAAGCCGGTAATCAGTTGATCGAATACACCCGGTACCCCATTTAAACGGGCAATGTAATCGTTGGCTTCTTTTACGTTGCTAATTTGATGCTGGTTAATTAAAAAAGCCGGCACCATAGAATGTGTACCAAACATTTGGTTTACTGGGTAGTTATGGTAACGCCATTTAAAATCAGCAATGCTGGCTTCTAAATCTTGTTTTTTTAAATCATAACTTACTTGAGTAGCTGCATCTAATTGCACACGGTCAATGCTGTTGAGGGTGACCAAATCGGCTTTAGTTTGCGCCAAGTCTTTAAGCGCTTTTTCTTCGCTGTTGTCATCCCATTTATCGTAATCTTTTTTGATGCCCATATAGGTTTGATAAACTGGGCTGCTCATTACATCACGATTAAAAGTGTCTTCAAAAAAAGCATTCGCTTTATCAATTTCACTTTGTACCGGTTGAGCTTGAACCGCCGGTGCAGGCGTTGATTGTTGTGTTGCTTGTTGGCAACCAGCAAGCAGTGCCACGCTTACCGTGGCAGCAATTAGAGTAAGTTTACGCATTCGTTTCCCTTTTGTTGTTAGAAACCCATTAGGGTATTTTAATTTTTCATGTATTTACTTTACATGCGCATAACGCCAAAAGCGTTATACGAACAATTCTAGCAGGTCATTTAAAAAGCGATGGCCTTTAAGGCTTACTTGCCAATGGCCGTCTTTTTCTATTAATAAACCTGTGTTAATGGCTTTATTCAAAGCCGCTTGTTGGCTTTGTAATGGCTGATTAGTCAGTGCACTGTAGTCTTCAATCGGGCATGGCTCTGTTAAACGAAAGCGATTCATAAAAAATTCAAACGCTAAGTCGTCTTGTTCTACTTGCCAGCTTTTGTACAAGTAGGGCTTAATAATGTCCATGTAGCCCCGTGGATGTTTAACCTTTTCAGTGCGTGTTATCACCCCCGTTTTCGCATCAGTGACCTTACCATGGGCGCCACAGCCAATACCAAGATAATCGCCAAACCGCCAATAATTCAAGTTATGTTGGCATTGAAAGCCCGGTTTTGCATACCCCGATATTTCGTATTGCTGATAGCCTGCTTGTGCTAATAATGCTTGGCCTTGTTCTTGAATATCCCATAAGGTCTCATCTTGCGGCAACGTGGGCGGTTTTGAAGCAAATTGTGTATTAGGCTCAATGGTGAGCTGATACCAAGAAATATGTGGAGGGCTCAGGGCAATAATTTGTTTTAAATCACTTAGTGCGTCATCGAGGGATTGCCCTGGTAAGCCATGCATTAAATCAAGGTTAAAGCTATTCAACCCTGCTTCACTAGCTTGTTGTGCTGCATAACAGGCCTCATCGGCACCATGAATTCGGCCTAAGGCTTTTAACTTATCATTTTGCATGCTTTGCACGCCAATAGAGATACGGTTAATCCCTGCTTTTACATAATCTTTAAAACGGCCAGTTTCGACTGTGCCCGGGTTTGCTTCAAGGGTTATTTCACAGTTATCGCTTAAACCAATTAGGCTATCTATTTCATTGAGTAAAAGGGTATATGCCGCGCCGGTTAATAGGCTTGGCGTGCCGCCGCCAATAAAAATACTGTGAATTTTTCGCCCTTGTACTAAGTGTAAATCAGCTTTTAAATCGTCAATTAAGTGCTGTACATATTCAGCTTCAGGGATGTCACCTTTTTGCCCGTGGCTATTAAAGTCGCAGTAAGGGCACTTTTGCACGCACCAAGGCACGTGCACATATAAACTCAGTGGAGGAAGGTTCACAGGCCGCCTTTGTGTTTTAACTCTTGTAGTAATTTATTAAGTGCTTGCCCACGGTGGCTTAGTGCATTCTTCTGCTCTTTTGTAAGCTCTGCACTGGTACAATTTTCTGATGGTACAAAAAAGATAGGATCGTAACCAAAGCCACCTTTACCGTGTTGGCTAAGGGTAATTTCGCCCTCCCAGCTAGCACTGCAAATAAGTGGAGTAGGGTCGTCGGCATGACGCATTAGTACCAACACACACCAAAAGCGAGCGCTGCGATTAGGGTTGTTGCCTAAATCAGCCAGTAATTTATCGATATTATCTTGATCGCTTGCGCTATTTCCTGCAAAACGAGCAGAGTAAACACCGGGTGCGCCATTCAGGCCATCAACTTCTAAGCCTGAATCATCTGCAATAGCAGGCAGTCCGGTAATTTTAGCCGCATGACGCGCTTTAATTATCGCGTTTTCTACAAACGTGGTGCCTGTTTCGGCTACGTCACTGACATTAAAGTCGCTTTGCGGTACAACATTAATATTAAGTGAGCTGAGCATGTTAGCCAGCTCATTCACTTTTCCGGGGTTGCCGGTTGCAAGAACTAAGGTGTTGGTCATATTTAATCTACGTAAAATTTTTGCTTAAACTTTAATGTTTGAAACTGATTACCTTGTTGGATTTCAATTTCAAAACGTAAAATCTCTTCGTTGGTGTAATCTACTTGTGCTAGGTAATAAATTGAATCGCCTTCAACGACTTCTTTAAAGTTAAGGGTTTGCTTGTTACCTAATAAGTTTTTAGCGGTACCTTGTAATGTCGCTTTTTGAGCGGCTTTATCAGCATCATTTTTTAATATTGAAATATTAACAATGCCTTTATAGCCACTACGCTCAAGGTCATAGGCTTTAGCTATTTGCGGTTGAATAAACGTTGATGGAAAGGCTATGTAATGAACTTGCCAAGGGCCTAGCTCTTTGTATTGAGCGCCTTGTTCTTGAGCGCTGTGTGCATTAAATGCTAAAGCGAGACAAGCAATAAAACAAAACTTTATTAAACGTTGCATGGTTAACTCCTGAGTATGTAAAAAAGAGGCGCTAGGCCTCTTTTATATTACGTTGTGCTTAAGCTAAAAGGTCCATTAGCAGCATTTGTAAAAACTGAATGCCGATGATCAGTACCAATACCGATAAGTCTAAGCCTCCTAGTGGAGGTAAGATTTTACGGATCGGCTTTAACATTGGCTCAGTAAGCTGATGGAATACCGCTTCAATTGGGTTATAGCCTTGGCTTACCCAGCTTAAAATAGCGCGGATGATTAACACCCAAAAGACTAAATTTAAACCTTCTTTTAAAACAGTTATTAGCGCCTGTATAAGCACAGGTTGAATAGCCCAAGAGCTATAAATAAGCCACATTAATGTACTTATTTTTGCCGCAGCCACTATAAATGCCAGCAACAAAGAGGCTAAATCAAGCCCGCCTAGCCCTGGAATGATTTTTCGCAGCGGGTTAACTGCAAACGAAGTGGCTTTGACCACAAATTGGCTCATCGGGTTGTAAAAGTCGGCTTTTGCCCACTGTAGCCAAAAACGCAGTAGTACCACCATTAAAAATAGATCAAACAAGGTGCTAATTAAAAATTGCATGGCATTCATAGTATAACCTTCAATAAAAAATGGTTTTAAAGTTCTTGTTCCATTTGCACTGCACGCGCAATACACGCATCCATTGCATCACCCACAGTTTGGGTTAAACCTTGCGCTTTTAAATGCTCAACAGCTGCATGCGTGGTACCGCCTTTTGAGGTTACATTGGCGCGAAGTTGCGAAATGCTAATATCTGGTTGGCTAAGTGCCATTTCAGCTGCGCCTAGCGCTGTTTGCTGTACTAAGCGACGCGCGTCTTCATCATTAAAGCCAAGTGCTTTCGCTTTTTCTTCAATCGCTTCCATAAATAAGAAAAAGTAAGCTGGCGATGAGCCTGTCACAGCAATGATATCGTTAATTTGCGATTCTTGCTCTACCCACACAACTATACCTGTACATTCAAAAACTTGTTGTACAAATTCATGTTCGCTTTGCGTTTCGCCAGCGCCATACAAGCCCGATACACCACGGCCAAGTAACGACGGTGTATTTGGCATACAACGCACCATTTTCACATCTTGGCCAAGCATTTCACGTAAGCGTTTAACGGTTAGACCTGCAGCGACTGAGATAAATAATTTATCACTAAAGTCGATGCCTGAATCTTGAAATGATTGGCATAAATCGCCCATCATTTGTGGTTTAACAGACAGAACAATGACATCTGCATCGCGCATAGCTTCGTTATTATCACTGGTGGTTTGCACCTTAAAGTCGGATGCTACCTTGGCTAGTTTTTCTTGGTTGCGGTTAGTTGCAATAATATTGTTTGCGTTAAAGCCGTTTTTTACCATGCCACCAATGATGGCGTAGCTCATATTACCTGTGCCTATAAATGCGATTTTTTTATCTGACATATGTCTGTTATCACCTTTTAAGTTCGTGTTCCAAAAATATCTGTGCCGATCCTCACCATGGTTGAACCTGCCGCTATGGCAGTCTCTACATCGTTACTCATCCCCATCGACAACGTATCTATATGAGGATATTGGGTCTGTAGTTTATCAAAGCAAGTTTGTAATTGCTCAAAATATTGAATTTGCGTGTTAGCATCGTCACTTTTTGCAGGAATAGCCATTAGTCCGCGTAATTTTAACTGTGAACACTGACTTATAAATTGCGCTAGTTGGTCAATCTCTTCTATGGTACAGCCTGATTTAGCATCTTCTGCGCTAATATTAACTTGTATCAGTACATTAAGAGCTGGCATTTCCTGTGGGCGCTGAGCGTTTAAGCGTTTTGCTATTTTTAGTCTATCGACGCTTTGTACCCAGTTAAAATTAGCAGCCACCAAAGCGCTTTTATTTGACTGTATAGGGCCAATGAAATGCCAAACAATATCGCTAAATGTGGCTAGTTGCGCTATTTTATCTACAGCTTCTTGAACATAAGATTCACCAAATTGGCGTTGCCCTTGCTCATAAGCTGCCATAATATCAGAGGCGGGTTTGGTTTTAGATACTGCAAGTAACGTAATGTCGTTACTATTACGCTGTGCATTTTGCGCTGCCTCTGCAATTCTAGCGTAGGCGGATGTGAGTCGTTCTGCTATTGTAACCATATATTTATCAGTTAGTTGTGGAGTCATAAATGGATATCACCGAATTATTGGCATTTAGTGTGCAACATAAAGCATCAGATTTGCACTTATCATCAGGGGTGTCACCTATGATACGTGTTGATGGTGATGTGCGACGTATTAATATACCAGCACTTGGAGATAAAGAAGTCAGCAGTCTGGTTTATGACATTATGAACGATAACCAGCGTAAGGACTATGAACAAAATCTCGAAGTGGATTTTTCTTTTGAAGTCCCTAATTTAGCACGTTTTCGTGTAAATGCCTTTAACTCTAATCGTGGTCCTGCTGCCGTGTTTCGTACTATCCCGAGTGATGTATTGACACTTGAAGATTTAGGCGCGCCGGAAATATTCAAACAAATTTCAGATAACCCACGAGGCTTAGTATTAGTTACCGGCCCTACAGGCTCAGGTAAGTCGACTACACTCGCAGCCATGGTGGACTATATAAATCAAAATAAACATCATCATGTACTGACCATTGAAGATCCTATCGAATTTGTGCACGATAATAAACTCAGCTTAATTAACCAGCGTGAAGTTCACCGCGATACACATAGTTTTTCTAATGCCTTGCGAAGTGCATTGCGTGAAGACCCTGATGTTATTTTGGTAGGTGAGTTACGAGACTTAGAAACTATTCGCCTTGCTATGACTGCTGCTGAAACTGGTCACTTAGTGTTTGGCACTTTGCATACCACGTCGGCACCTAAAACCATTGACCGTATTATTGACGTATTTCCTGGTGAAGAAAAAGACATGATCCGCTCTATGCTTTCTGAATCATTGCGTGCGGTTATCTCACAAACACTGATCAAGAAGGTCGGTGGAGGGCGAGTAGCTGCACACGAAATCATGTTGGCAACGCCTGCTATTCGTAACTTAATTCGTGAAGATAAAATTGCTCAAATGTACTCATCGATTCAAACCGGTGCGTCGCAGGGCATGCAAACCATGGATCAATGTTTAACAAACCTTGTTAACAGAGGCATTATCACTCACTCAGCGGCGTATACAAAAGCACAAGATAAGACGCAGTTTAGCGCTTAAGGAATTATTATGACTTTATCTCTAAATCACTTTTTACAAATAATGATCGACAAAAAAGGCTCTGATCTATTTGTATCAAGCCAGCTGCCTATTAGCGCTAAAATTAATGGCGAGCTGATACCTCTTAATGATGACAAACTAACCGATGAGCAAGCGCTGGAATTAGTTGAATCAGCGATGAGTGAAAAGCAAAAGGCAGAGTTTCATAACACCAAAGAGTGTAACTTTGCAATTGCAACCAGCGAAGGGCGCTTTCGTATTTCGGCTTTTTGGCAACGCGACAGAGCGGGGATGGTTATTCGCCGGATTGTGACCCAAATACCTGATGTAAAAGAACTTGGATTGCCCTCAGCGCTTACAGATGTGATTATGTCAAAGCGCGGACTGGTATTATTTGTCGGTGGTACGGGAACAGGTAAATCAACGTCTTTGGCGGCGCTTATTGGTTATAGAAATCGCAATCAACGAGGGCATATTTTAACTATAGAAGATCCAATTGAGTTTGTGCATGAACATAAAAAAAGCATTATTACTCAACGTGAAGTGGGCTTAGATACTGAAAGTTTTGAGTCAGCACTCAAAAGCTCTTTACGCCAAGCGCCTGATGTTATTTTAATTGGTGAAATTCGATCGCAAGAAACTATGGAGTATGCGTTAAGCTTTGCAGAAACTGGTCACTTATGTGTTGCCACCTTGCATGCTAACAATGCTAACCAAGCTATTGATCGTATTATGCATTTAGTGCCAAAAGAGAAGCACGATAAGCTTAAATATGATTTAGCATTAAACTTACGCGCTATTATTGCCCAGCAGCTTATCCCAACCTCTGATGGTGAGGGGCGTGCTGCTGCTATAGAGGTGTTATTGAATACGCCAATGGTGAGTGAGCTGATTAAAAACGGTAATATTGGTGCTATTAAAGAAACTATGGCTAAATCAACAGAAATGGGCATGCAGACCTTTGACCAAGCGCTGTTTGAGCTTTATAGACAGCAACGGATTAACTATGCCGATGCACTTCATCATGCAGACTCGCCAAATGATTTACGTTTAATGATAAAACTGCGTAATAACGAGCAGCAAGGGGCAGGCTTTTTGCAAGGTGTAACCATTGATGGCCTTGATGATAAAGGTAATATTACCTAAGAACAATTAACTCGTTGCTGCCTACATGGATATAAGCCAGTAGAATAACGTAGGAGCAGTTATCGAGCCAGCTAGGTTATAAACCTCGCGCCATGATTAAATCGCCCCTTACTTGAACGAGTTTTAATCCGCAAAGGTTAATAGACCCAAATCTAAATCCACGCATAAAAAAAGCGCTTTAAGCGCTTTTTTTGTTAAATCAATTTATTCGCCATAACTGGCTTCAAAAAAGCTCTCTAGAATTATCACCGCAGACATATTATCTACGTTACCTTTACCTAAGTTTTTATAGCCACCACGTTCAAACAACCGTGCTTTAGCATCAGCGGTAGTTAAGCGCTCATCTTGAGTATGAACCGCAATACCGTAATGATTATGCAAACGGTTGGCGAACTTTTTGGCTTTAAAGGTGACCTCTTGAGAAGTGCCATCCATATTAAGCGGTAAGCCAACTACCATTAAGTCAGGTTGCCACTCTTTTACCTGTACAGCAATGTCATCCCAATTTGGGATGCCATCTTGAGCTTTCACCGCTTTCAAACTGGTGGCGCTGCCTGTCAATTCTTGACCAATTGCAATACCAATGCTCTTAGTACCAAAATCAAATCCCATTACGGTGCGCTCACCTTGCGCTTTTACAGTTTTCTTAGTCATGTTTGTCTTTTATGTTATTAGGGTCTGTTAACCTTTCAAGGTTGAATTTGCAGCAGTCTGTTTGGTATTTGGGCAAGGCAGAGCCTTTGTGGTGTGGTTATTCCCCATAAATAGGCGATAACGCAGCATCAATGCCAAACAGGCGCTGCCCGAAGGGTTCTGCCTAGGGGCGATTTACTCTTTGTTGCTCGGTTTTTACTTAGCCCACTAGGTTACAAACTTCGCGCCGCGATTAAATTGCCCCTAGTTTGAACAAATTTTAATCAGCAAAGGTCAACAGACCCTAAGCATGTCCAGCTTCGGGGCTTAATTGGCTAACATCAAAACCAAGCATAGAGACTGCCATTTCCCAGCGCTTTTCCACTGGGGTATCAAAAATTATTTTAGGGTCGGCTTTTATAATCAACCAGCTATTATCAAGTAGCTCTTGTTCTAGCTGGCCTTGCTCCCAACCTGAGTAACCTAAGGTAATTATAAATTGCTCGGGTGCTTGAGCAGTAGTTAATGTGGCTAATACATCTTTTGAGGTAGTGATCATAATATCACTGCTCAATTTTTGGCTTGCCGAATACCCCGGTTTTGGTGAATGTAGCACAAAGCCACGATCCGTTTTTACCGGCCCGCCAGCATACACTGTCACTTGCGCGGCATGTTGCGACTTATCGTTATCAATATCAATTTTGTCGAGTAGCTCACCTACGGTAACATCAATCGGTTGATTGATAACAAGTCCCATAGCGCCTTCTTCATTGTGTTCACAAATATAAGTGACCGCACGTTTAAAAAAAGGGTCTTGCATTGATGGCATTGCGATTAAAAAATGATTTTCTAATGACTGCATAATTTTTACCCCTTTAGTTATTGAATCTTGAGTATGGCATAGTCCCATGTTTTAACACTAAAAATTTATTCAACTTTAAGCGATGACTATAGAAGCGTCAGCGCTTAAAGTTTGCTATGGCTTTAGCTAAGTTTTCTCTCTATGGCATCAAATAAAATACCGGTAATAGAAATGTCGTAAGCGGCCTCAATTTCTTTAACACAGGTTGGTGCTGTTACGTTAATTTCAGTTAACTTATCGCCAATGATATCTAAGCCAACAAATATTAAGCCTTTTTCTTTCAATGTAGGGGCAACTGCTTGAGCAATTTTAAGATCTGACTCACTAATTGGGCGTGCTTCACCACGTCCGCCGGCGGCTAAGTTACCGCGCGTTTCGCCGTTTTGTGGGATACGCGCTAAGCAATAAGGAATAACTTCACCATCAACAACCAATACGCGCTTGTCACCTTGAGTGATCTCTTCAATGTAATTTTGCGCCATCGCAAAGCGACTGCCATGCTCAGTTAAGGTTTCGCATATTACGCCAATATTGGCATCATCTGCTTTTACTCTAAAAATAGAAGCACCGCCCATACCATCCAGTGGTTTTAAAATAATATCCTTGTGCTGGGCTAAAAATTCACGGATTTGCTTTTGGCTGCGCGTAACTAATGTATCAGGTGTGTGCTCACTAAACCAAGCTGTAAAAAGTTTTTCATTGGCGTCACGCAAGCTCTGTGGCTTATTAATAACTAAAGTACCCGCTTGCTCAGCACGTTCTAAAATATAGGTTGCGTAAATATATTCAGTATCAAAAGGCGGATCTTTACGCATTAAAATAACGTCTAAATCAGCCAGCGCAATGGTGGTTTTTTCTTCAAGTTGGTACCATTTTTCTGCGTTATCAAAAACCTGTGCTTTGGCTGCAGTAGCGTAGGCATTGCCTTGACGCAGCGATAAATCATCCATTTCCATGTAGTAAATTTCGTAGCCACGGGTTTGCGCTTGCATCATCATTGCAAAACCGGTGTCTTTTTTAATATTAAATCCACTAATAGGATCTGAAATAATACCTAACTTAATTGCCATGCGCTGTGCCTTAGTTTATGTGTTTTTTACAACTGTAATCTTGATATGTGGGTGCTTTTAGTTATTTCAATTAGCTAAATCGCCAAATTGTAATTGCAGTGCGCTTAAAACGGTTAACGCTGCTGTTTCTGTGCGAAGTACCCGCGGGCCTAAGCGAATATCTACAAATTCTTGTTGCTTTGTTTGTGCTATTTCATCGTCGGTAAATCCGCCTTCAGGCCCTACTAAAAAGCGCACGCCGTCATCGGGAACGGTAATGGTTTTAATACTGTGTTCGGCGCGAGGATGCAAAGTTAATTTAATGGCAGCTGTTTGCTGTTCAAGCCAGGTTTTTAAATCAACAGGTGAGTGTATTTTTGGCACAAAGTTGCGCCCAGATTGCTCTGCTGCGGCAATGGCTATTTTTTGCCATTGCTGGTGTTTTTTTTCTAAGCGGTCGCCACTTAGCTTTACGCCGCAGCGCTGGCTAAAAATAGGGGTGATTTCAGTGATCCCTAATTCAACAGACTTTTGAATGGTAAAATCCATTTTGTCACCACGGGATACGCACTGGCCTAAATGAATTTTTAATGGTGATTCAACGTCATGAGGATTAAATTCAAGCGGCATAACAACCACGCTCTTTTTACTCACCTCAATAATTTCACTTAGAAACTCTCCGCCTTCACCATTAAAAATAGAAACCTGCTCGCCTACTTTCATGCGCAACACACGGCCTATGTGCCCTGCAGCATCATCGTCTAGGTTTAAAGGAGTATTAAGGGCAATTGGTGATGATTGATAAATATGAGGCACTCGCATGGCAAATCACTTTTTTACATAGAAGTTATATCCCTCTATGGTAAGTAAGCAAAGGCTTGGGTGCAATTATTTATTTTTCATATTCAGGGACTGCAAGCTCTGTTAGTTCTTGTGCGGTTTGGGCTATATCGGTATCACAGGACAAATGATTTGAATGGCACTCTTCATTTATGGGGTTAATGTCATAGCCATGATTGGTTTGACTAATAATATAGCGTTTTTCATGTAATGAATTATAAATAAAGCGCTGTGTATCATCAGCGAGCAAATAATCTGTTTGGTTGAATAATACGCCTTGAACATTGTGGTGTTCGTGAAGGTAGCTGGCCAGTTCTGAAATACTGATTTCGTTCTCAATATCGCAATAGCAATAATCTTTAACGAGTTCATCAAACATCATTTTAACCAGCTTTTGCGTGTTCGCACCGGCTATTATGATGTCCTTTTTAGCAGCATCATTAGTATTTATGTAATGTTTTACAAATGCTCGGCTGAACTCGTTATCTATATCGATTAATAGATAACTTCCTGTTTTAATTGCCATATGCCTAAAGTCCCTGTTAATTTACCAAACAATTAAATAGGGACGTTAAGCAACGGCTAAATTTAATGAGTTTGGTACTAAATTGAAAACATACTTATTAATAAGTAACCAATAGCACAAAATACAGCAAATTCAATACAGGCAATGCCAATATTATCCTGATGATCGACTTCAAGTGCGGTATCTATATTTGGCATTGAAATAATTTTTATAATATACGTTAAACAGTATAGTAACAGCCACATCACACCGCAATGCATTACCAAAGTAAATAAGTTCTCTACCATTTTACCGTTTTGAAACGCCGCACTCGATAAACCAGCATACGCAGCAAGAGCTAAGCCTATTGATTTACCCGCATAGCGAATACCAATGGAGGTGTTTTCTAAACCAAAGTTACTTTGCAACGAGGCCCCTTGGTTGGCTTTAGCAAAGCGGTTTTCGCGTATTTTACTGTCTAGGGCAAACATGCCTTGTAAAACAAAAAAGCTTACCGAGGCTATTAATAAATTACTAAAGCCTTGAGTGTGTGTCCACGTATATAAACCCAATACTAAAATGCAGTTGGCAATCAGCATGCCTGAATCAACCAACGCAGCACAAACGTTTTGTTTTAATATAGCTGCTTCTTCATTAAAGCGGCGTAATATCCACTTACGGTGGATTAAATGTCCCATTTTTATAAACGAAAATAACAGCACAATTAACAAAATGACTTTCAGTGGATTTGATTGAGCGGTGCTAACACTAATTTCATCGAACAAAAATGCCATCGTGGCGATCACGACTGATATTTCAGAAGCAAAACTAATTCCCATTGCAAAGTTATCATGTTGCGCTAATTCTTCTTTAAGTGCTTGTTTTGCTTTTATTTGAGTCACAATTCTTAAACTGATGATAATAATACAAATAACCACAAAACTAATAGCAATCGCAACTAAACTAGTGTTAGATAATGATAAATATGACATGGTGTTCCTAAATAGATTTACCTTGATAGGTTTTTAACCATTCTAGTATGGTTATTGGTGAGATAAAAGAGGGTATTGATGAGTAACGACACGCAGCTTCCTATTGAATTACAAAAACTGGGTGAAACGCGTTTTGCAGCGCTGTATCCCGAACAACAAATCCAGCAGCAAATAGTGCGTTTATTAGCGTTAAGTGATTTTGCTTGGCGTAGTTTAAGTTCTCAACCTTCGCTGTTGTCTTGGTTGCTATGCGAAGTTGAAATTAATAATAGAGAAATTTCAGATCCCTTTGCAACACTTAATATAAATGAAGTAGAAGAGCAGCAGTGTCATCAATTACTGCGCCAATATCGTGAAAAGTACTGGCTAAAAGTCGCTTTTTTAGACTTATGTTGTGAAAACTCAATTGCGGATAGCATTAAATACATTAGTGAACTTGCCAATAAACTAATAGATAGTGCTAATCAATGGGCCTACAATAATGCTGCTAAAACTAATGGTGAACCATTAGATGAAGATAAAAACGCTTTACCATTAATGGTACTAGGCATGGGGAAGTTAGGAGGGCAAGAGCTAAATTACTCATCTGATATCGACCTTATTTTTGCATACCCCCGCAACGTTAAAACCCAAGGCGGTCGTCGCTCGCTCGAAGCATCTGTTTTTTATACTAAAGTGGCCCAAAAGTTAATTACAGCCCTGAACCAATGCACCGTGGATGGCCAAGTATTTCGGGTTGATATGCGTTTGCGCCCATTTGGTGAAAGTGGTCCGTTGGTGATGAGCTTTAATGCCATTGAAGACTATTACCAAGAGCAAGGGCGTGATTGGGAGCGCTACGCGATGTTAAAAGGGCGATTAATTGGCACGCCTAGTCGTTATTGGCAGGAATTTAATACTTTGCTGAGACCTTTTGTTTATCGTCGCTACATTGATTTTTCGGTGATTGAATCGCTTAGAAAAATGAAACTCATGATTGCCCAAGAAGTGCGTCGTAAGCGCTTAACTAATAACATTAAATTAGGTGGTGGCGGCATTCGCGAAGTTGAATTTATTGTTCAAGCATTGCAAATGGTCAGAGGCGGCAGAGAAGCAAATTTACAAACACAATCTTTATTAACTGCATTAGAGCAGCTAACAGTTAGCCAAGTGATTGATGAGCATGAAGCCAGAGGGCTTAAAAATAACTACCTTTATTTACGTAGGGTAGAGCAATACCTACAAATTTTTGATGATCAGCAAACACAAACTCTGCCTGATGATGAGCTAAATCAGCAACGGCTGAATGTATTGTTGAAGCAAGGTAATTTTGACTCAGCTATTGAAAAAATAGAACAGGTCATGGCGCAAATTCATAATGAGTTTATTCAGGTAATTGGTGAAGAAACTGAACCACTTGATACTTGTGAAGGCGCGTTTATAAGTACTTGGGATCATGGTGATGTTAGCTTTTTGAATGAACCAAGAGAAGAGTGGCAAACACCATTACATGACTTCAAACAGCGCCTATCTAAAGCCAAAGTGGGCAACCGTGGACGCGATATTCTTGATAAATTAATGCCTGCATTACTAAAACAATTAAACGACTTTAATGCTACTGCCAGTGCGTTTACAACGGTATGCCAAATACTAAATAAAATTATTTCGCGCACCGCTTATTTAGAGTTGTTGTATGAAAACCCTGGAACGTTAAAGCAGTTAGTTTTGCTCTGTTGCCATAGTAAGTGGATTGGAGAGCATATTTCATTGTATCCCATTTTGCTCGATGAACTTATCGACCCTGCAGTGCTATACAAACCGACCCCATTAACAGCATATAAAGATGAAATAAGACAGTATTTTTTACGTATTGAACATGATGATCTTGAACAACAAATGGAGGCATTACGTCAGTTTAAACAAACCCACCAATTACGTATTGCCGCCGCAGATGCCACTGGCGTAATTGATGTAATGAAAGTAAGCGATCACTTAACTGCACTTGCAGAAGCAATAGTTGATCAGGCTGTTAATATTGCTTGGTATCATTGTGTTAAACGTTTTGGCATGCCACCCAATACCGACGATGAACATAAAGGCTTTGCCGTTATTGCGTATGGAAAAACCGGTGGTTTTGAGGTGGGTTATGACTCTGATCTCGATTTAGTTTTTGTGCATAACCATGACGGTACCAGCTATACCAGCGGCGACAAGGCAATTGACTCAAGGCAATTTTATTTAAAGCTAGCACAGCGTTTAATGCATTTATTTAATACTCGTACTGCTTCAGGTATTTTATATGAATTAGATACTCGACTTCGTCCAGAGGGGGCATCAGGGTTATTAGCGATTAACTTAGAGAGTTTTAATCATTACCAACAAACTCAAGCATGGACGTGGGAGCATCAAGCTTTAGTCAGAGCGAGGCTGATTTTAGGCCAAACTGAATTAGTAACGCGTTTTGCACAAATTCGTGCCGAGATATTGTGTCAAAAACGTGATGTTGAGCTGTTAAAAACCGACGTGATTAAAATGCGCGAAAAAATGCGTGGCCATTTAGCTAAAGGCAACGAACAGCAGTTTGATTTAAAACAAGACGTGGGGGCGATGACCGATATTGAGTTTATCACTCAATATTTAGTATTAAAGTACGCTCATGAGTTTACCCACTTATGCGACAATTCTGACAATGTCAGAATTTTAACGGACGCGGCTAAAATTGGTTGCATTACAGACACACAGAAACAGCAACTTATTAAAGCCTATATAGATTATCGCTCACGCTATCATGTGTTGAGCTTAGATCAGCAGGGTCGCTGCGTAAAACGTGAAGATTTTAGTGAAGATATTAAAAATGTCACGTCGATATGGCAGGCTATTTTTGAATTAAATTGAATAAATACATAGGCGCTCGATTATTATTGAGCGCCTATAAAGCCAAGGGTCTGTTGAACTTTGCGGATTGATATTTGTTCAAACTAGGGGCAATTTAATCGCGGCGCGAGGTTTGTAACCTAGTGGGCTAAGTAAGAACCGAGCAAAGCTTCCGCGTCCTGCTCACGCCCCTTACCTACATCCATGTAGGCAACAAAGAGTTAATTGCCCCTAGGCAGAACCCTTCGGGCAGCGCCTGTTTGGCATTTATTCCACGTTATCGCCTATTTATGGGGAATAACCACATTATACCCAAATTGCCTCAATATGCAGAATTCAGCTTTTCACAGGGACTTAATATCAAGGCGTTCCCTTTGCAATAATGGTCGTCCCTTTTAAAAAGGAACAACAAAGGGAGTAAGTTTCTGTGAAACGCCCTGCGGGTTGGTTTAAAAGCTATTTATACTGCGTTATTGATTTTAACAAGGGAATAACCATTATTTTCAATCAATGCCTTGTCAAAATAGCTTTTAATTCCAACTGAAACTCGCAGATTAAGGCAACTTGGGTATAGATAGGCTCTGCCTTGCCTAAATACCAAACAGACTGCTGCAAATTCAACCTTGAAAGGTCAACAGACCCTAGTTAATTACTTAGCTTTAAACAGTTTGTACGCACAAATTCAGACGGCAGCTCGGTAATAACCGCTGCGCGTTGTTTAGGGCAGAAAAACGCATACACTTCATTTGAAAAATCATCATTTATAGAGCGGCTAACGCGGTATAAAGCGGAGTTAAAACTGCTATCTATTCGAAAGTGATCTTTAACAACGTAATCTTTGTCTAAGTACCACATTAAAGTAATACCTTCGTTATTCGCATATTGAGTTAGTGCGGTACGCAAGGTTGAATCAGGTTGAAAGCGACGCGGGCCTACTTCTCCACTCCAATTTAAAGGCATAGGCTCTACTACAAAAGAACGCTGGTTTAGCGCTCTGTCGAGGCTAAGATCGGGTTTTTCGAGTTCAATTACAAATTTGTCATTGTCTTTATTGACAGAAATTCTATCTCGGATTGATGCATAAAACCGCGATAACCCTTCAGCCGCAGCGTTAGTGGTTTGTTGATAATTGAGTGACGACGAACCATTTAGTAGAAAGTAAATGGCTGCACCAATTAACAATAAAGCTAAAAGTATATATCTAATCCAAAACCACATGGCTGTTACTCATCTTTGTTATTTTAATAACCCATCTTTAATAGAAAGAGGGGGCGTCTTTATCGGGTCGTGTTTTAAAACGTCTATGCAACCACATATATTGTTCAGGGGCGGCATTTATTGATTGTTCCATGCGCTGATTAACACGTGTTACATCGGCTTTATCATCGCCGCTTGGGAAGTTTTCAAGCTCAGGCACGATTTCTAAGTGGTACTTTCCGTTGTTATCCCTATAAGCAATTAAGCTCATTGTTTCGCAGTTTTTACTACCTGCAAACATTAGTGTACCAGTGGTGGTTGCTGTATCGGGTACTGCGTAAAAAGGCACAAACTCACAGCGGTTACGGCCATAATCCTGATCGGGTAAGTAATAACACAGCTTTTTATTTTTTAATGATTTTAATAATCCTTTTACGTCTTTTTTTCCAACCATGTACTCGTTAGAACGAAGGCGTCCATTGGTGGTAAAGTATTCCATAAGCGGATTGTTATGCGGGCGGTAAAAGCCAATACCTTGGCACTTCAAACCCATTACACGACTTGTCATTTCAAGATGCAGTATATGTGGAACAAGTAATAAAACGCCTTTTCCTGATTGTTGTACGCGCTCAAAGTGCTCAAGCCCTTTTATTGATCCCAATACTTTTTTGACCCGCCATTGTGGCCACCACCAAGCCATACCGGTTTCAACCATAGCAATACCGGTATTTTCCATATTTTTAAGTACCAGCTGTTGTTGCTCGGCTTCGCTCATCGTGGGGAAACAGTGTTTAATATTAACTTCAGCAATATGCCTTCTGCGCTTCATATATTTATGAACCAAGCGTCCTAGCTGCTTACCCATAGCTAATTGTAGTTTTTGCGGTAACCAAGAAATGAGATATAAAAACAAAACACCAATCCAGGTTAGCCAATAACGAGGACCTAAAAAAGAGGCTTTAAAAGGGGATGAGTTAACCACAAAAATTTCTCTAAAAATAAAAGGCTAGGGTCTGTTGACCTTTGCGGATTAATATTTGTTCAAACTAGGGGCAATTTAATCGCGGCGCGAGGTTTGTAACCTAGTGGGCTAAGTAAAAACCGAGCAACAAAGAGTTAATTGCCCCTAGGCAGAACCCTTCGGGCAGCGCCTGTTTGGCATTAATGCGGCGTTATCGCCTATTAATGGGGAATAACCACACCACATAGGCTCTGCCTTGCCTTAATACCAAACAGGCTGCTGCAAATTTAACCTTGAAAGGTCAACAGACCCTAGTTTAACGCTATGTGTTAAAAAATACAAAAAGCCAGCAAAAAGCTGGCTTTAGTGATTATTTATAATGAAGTCGTTTGCTTAGTTAACGGTATTTAAACCTTGGTTTATACCCACTAAATCTTCACGGCTCAATGTTCCTGTTGCTTGTTTTAAGCGAAGCGTTGATACAACATAACGATAACGTACATCGGCAAGATTACGCTTTGCATTGTATAAGTTTTGCGTACTGACGAGCACATCAACAATGGTACGTGTACCCACTTCAAAACCCGCTTCCGTGGCTTTTAATGCGCTTTGTGCTGAAATAACTGCTTGTTCAAGCGCTTTATAGGTCGCAATATCAGATACCACTTGATTATAAGAGGTAATAACAGAGCGAGTTACAGCACGATAATCCGTTTCAAAATCTTGGCTCGCAGCAACGTAAAATGCACGTGCTTGATCTGTTGCAGCAACCGTTGCGCCACCTGAGTAAAGTGGTACGCTAAAGTTAAGTCCAACAGATGTTGAATCTGAGCGAGGCTGGTCGTCAAAACTAGCGCCATTTAACTCGCTATCTGTTAATGAGTCGCCGTAACTAGCATTTAAAGTTAGTTTTGGATAATGCCCTGCTTTAGCAAGTTCAATTTGCTCTTTAGCTATATCAACCGTTATTTTTGATACTTGCAGATTTAAGTTTTTGTCTTTCGCTATTTTAACTAAATCCGTTGCAGGCGTACTTGGCTTAACAGTAGAAAACGTTTCGGTGTTTAACATATCTAGCTTTGCATGGTATTTACCGGTGATCTCACGTAGTTGCTCACGGGCTGTTTCTACCGCATTATTAGCAATGATTTCTTGCGCTACTGAGTTATCAAATTGTGCTTGTGCTTCATGTACATCGGTAATAGCCGTTAAACCTACAGCGTAACGTTGTTTAGTTTGTTCAAGTTGGCGCTCAATGGCACGTTTTTCAGCTTGTACAAATTCAAGGTTATCAATAGCGCTTAATACGTTAAAATAGCCTTCAGCCACACGTACTATTAAATCTTGTTTAGCAAAATCGTACTGGCCACTAGCTTGCAGTGCTTGTTTGTCAGCAATGCCGAGTGAATTCCACGCGCCCAAATCAAATAGCGTTTGGCTTAAGCTAATACCACGTCTGAATTGGTCCGTTTCACTTTCGACTTTAACTTGGTTTGATAAATCGCCTATGCTTTGAAAAGAGGTCGAGTCACTTTTTTCATAACTCATGCTTAAACCAATTTGCGGTAATAGTGCGCTCATAGCGCGATCGCTTTGGTATGATTGTGCATCAGCTTGGGCTTTTGCTTTTAAAACGGTAGGATCGTTGGCTGTTGCGATTTCAAAAACTTGAAGTAAATCTTCTGCATTGGCTACGGTTGAGCCCAATGCGCATGATAAACTAACCAGTGCTGCAAGGATGTTCTTTTTCATGTGATGTTCGGTCCTTAGACAATTTTTGTACTACAGGCATGTTAACCTGTTTTACTTAATAACTAAAAAAAAAATTAGTAAAACAACGTTCTCAAGTGTAACAGAATATATACCTAACACGCCTCATTCGCTCAATTTAGCGTTTTAATAGGGCTGGCAATCAAGGCGTTGATGTATCTACGCTTTCAAAAAGGAAATAAAAAACATGGCGAATAAAAGTCGTACTCAATTTACCCATGATGATGTGAGATTAAAACCGATTGAAAATTTGTATAGCGGTTTTTTTAAAATAAACCTTTATCAATTTCAGCATGCTCTGTTTGCTGGTGGAGAGTCTGAGGTTATTCGTCGAGAAATTTTAGAGCGTGGCGATGCGGTCGCGGTATTACCTTATGATCCAGTCACTGAGCAAGTATTGCTTATAGAACAAATTCGAATTGGCGCAATTAAAAGCAAACATACGCCTTGGCTGTTAGAATGTATAGCGGGTATGACCGATGGTAGTGAAGATTACGAAGCGGTTGTTAAAAAAGAAGCGCTTGAAGAAGCGGGGCTTAATTTAACAGAACTTGAGTTTATGTTGTCTTACCTTTCAAGCCCCGGCGGTACTACGGAGCGTTTGTTCTTATATTTAGCTCACGCCGATTTAAGCCAAATAAGCACTGGCATTTATGGGTTAGAAACCGAAGGTGAAGATATTAAAACCCATATTATGCACGTAGACGAAGCACTACAGCGACTTAATAGTGGTGAAATAGATAATGCTGCTACCGTAATTTGCTTGCAATGGTTAGCGCTAAATCGCGATAAGATACGTAAAAAGTGGGCATAGTTTTTAATTTTTAATAGTAATGGCGGTATTTTGACAGCACTTTTAACTACTAATCGATACATTCAAAGCCTTCCAAAGTATTTAACGCTTTGTGAGCAAAATTACGTACGCCTTTTAAAACTACTGCCTCATGAGCAAGTGATTGGCAATGTAAGAGAAATTAAATTAGGGCACAGTGAATTTGCAATTCACATAGATGATAGTGCTAAGTACACACTTGATGTTTCTATTAAACAGTTAAATGGCATGCTCGTTGGCATTGCACCGCTGTATTTAACGGTACGTTTGTACAATGATGCGAAGGTGGCTGAAATTGTTCATCATGACTACCACCAACGAATTAAGCCTTCTTATGGTTACCCTAACCCAAAAATGCATCAAAAAGATGAAAAATATCAGTTAAATGCTTTTTTGTATGACTGGTTGGTAGCGTGTGTTGAAAGAGGTCAATCAACACTTAATTGGGATGTAAATAATGGCTTGGTTTGATGACATCTATTATTTTGAACAAACTACGCTTCGAATTGCACATCTAACTGATTGCCACCTTTTTAGTGATAAAGATGCTGAATACTTTGGCGTTAATACCGCTGAACATTTTGTTAAAGCATTGGCTGATATAGCAAAGCAGCAGCCTGATGCGTTGATATTTGGTGGTGACCTAACGCAAGATCACAGCTTTAATTCGTATTTATTATTTGCAGAACTTATTCATAATAGTGACGTTGATTGCCCCGTATTTTGGGTGCCTGGTAACCATGATGAGATTGAACAGCTTAATTTAATTAGTGGTGGGCAAATACAACACGCTAAACACATAGTGGCACAAGGAATTGAGCTAATATTAATTAACTCTAAAGGTGATACACCAGCAGGGTGGGTTAGCGCCACACATTTGGATGAAATTATGGCTTGCTTAGTTGATTCAAATAATCGTCACATTGCATTTTGTCATCACAACCCATTGCCAATTGATGGCTACCTAGATAAACATATGTTAGAAAATGGGCCGCAACTATTAAATTTATTAGTTAATAATGGTCGCGTTGATGCGCTGTTTCATGGGCATGTCCATAATGACTATCAACAGCAGTTTAGAGGGCTCAATGTTTACGCTACCCCAGCCAGCTGCGTGCAATTTAGTAAACACAGTGCGACTTGGCAGCAAGAAAATAAAGGGGCAGCTTATCGCATGCTGTATTTAAATGCTGAGCAACAACAGGTGCATATACACTCGGACGTGGTATGGTTAAACGAGTAATTTATATTCACGGTTTTAATAGCTCTGAAAAATCATATAAAGCTGTGCGCTTTGGTGAGCTTATGGCACACTATGATGTTGATTATTGTGTGCCGCGTTTAAATCATGAGCCTGTAGAGGCTATTATAGCGCTTGAACAACTATTAACACCGAATACCGTATTATTGGGCAGCTCGCTAGGTGGTTTTTTTGCCACGTATTTATCGCAGCGTTATCAAATTCCTGCGGTGGTAATTAATCCTGCCGTTGCCCCATATACATTATTAGAGCCTATACTTGGGCCTAATTATAATCCGTATCAAGATTATAATTACAAATTACAATCTCGTCATATAGATGCGTTAAAAGCATTAACGGTGACAGAGTTAAAACACCCTGAGCTGTTGTATTTATTACAGCAAACAGGGGATGAAGTGTTAAATTTTCAGCACGCAATAAAGTATTACTCACAATGTAAACAGTTAATTGAATTTGGCGGCGATCATAGCTTTAATGGCTTTGAGAGAGCTTTTTCAAGCATTGTCGATTTTCTTAAAATCAGATATTAGCGTATATAAAGATAAAAACTATGACTCAACAAAATTATAACGCCGAAGCCATTGAAGTACTTAATGGATTAGAGCCGGTAAAGCGCCGCCCAGGCATGTATACAGATACCACAAGGCCAAACCATTTAGGCCAAGAGGTTATTGATAACAGTGTTGATGAAGCAATGGCTGGGCACGCAACACGCATTGATGTCATTTTACATGAAGATAATTCGCTTGAAGTGAGTGACGATGGCCGAGGTATGCCAATTGACATTCACCCAGAAGAAGGTATTCCAGGAGTTGAGTTAATATTTACTAAGCTGCATGCCGGCGGTAAGTTTTCAAACAAAAACTATCAATTCTCTGGTGGCTTGCATGGCGTAGGTATCTCGGTTGTTAATGCGCTATCTACCCGCGTGGAAGTAACGGTTCGCCGTGATGCACAGCAATTTAGAATGGCTTTTGAGCATGGCGATAAAGTTGAAGATTTAAATGTGATTGGCTCAGTGGGTAAACGCAACACCGGTACTACAGTTCGTTTTTGGCCAGACACCAGCTATTTTGACTCTGCTAATTTTTCTTTGACTAAGCTTAATCACTTATTAAAAGCTAAAGCGGTTTTATGTCCAGGTTTGCGTATTAAGTTTGTAAATAAACAAACGAAAGAAACCCAAGAGTGGTTTTATGAAACAGGCTTAAAAGATTACTTAATTGAAGCCGTTAAAGGTTACGAAATACTACCTAAAGACCCATTTGTGGGTGAGTTTTCAAGTTCTATTGAAGGCGCTGATTGGGCGGTAGTATGGATGCCTGAAGGTGGTGAGTCGATAGCCGAAAGTTATGTAAACTTAATTCCTACCGCGCAAGGGGGCACCCATGTAAATGGTCTGCGCCAAGGGCTTTTAGAGGCGATGCGTGAATTTTGTGAGTTTAGAAATTTATTACCACGTGGCGTAAAGCTCACCCCAGATGATATTTGGGAACGTTGTAGTTATGTGTTGTCGGTTAAAATGCAAGACCCACAATTTGCAGGGCAAACCAAAGAAAAACTCTCATCACGTTCATGTGCTGCGTTTGTATCGGGTGTAGTAAAAGATGCCTTTAGCTTATGGCTAAATGAGCACACTGACACCGCAGAGCTACTTTCTGAACTATGTATTTCAAATGCACAGCGTCGCTTACGTGCGGCTAAAAAAGTAGTACGTAAGCGAGTTACATCAGGCCCAGCATTACCAGGCAAACTGACCGATTGTAGTGCTGCTGATAATGACCGCACAGAATTGTTTTTAGTAGAGGGTGACTCAGCAGGGGGCTCAGCTAAACAAGCGCGAGATCGTGAATTCCAAGCAATTATGCCGTTAAGAGGTAAAATTTTAAATACTTGGGAGGTTGAGTCAGGGCAAATTTTGGCCTCTCAAGAAGTGCACGATATTTCAGTTGCGCTAGGTATAGACCCAGACTCAGCCGATATGTCGGGACTACGTTATAATAAAATTTGTATATTAGCGGATGCTGACTCCGATGGACTGCATATTGCCACCTTACTGTGTGCCTTATTTGTTCGCCATTTCCCACAATTAGTTAAAACCGGCCATGTGTATGTTGCTATGCCACCGTTATTTAGAATTGATATTGGTAAAGATGTTTACTACGCGCTGGATGAAGATGAAAAAACCGGTATCTTAGCGCGCATAGAAGCAGAAAAAAAACGTGGAAAAGTAAACGTACAACGCTTTAAAGGTTTGGGCGAAATGAACCCGCTACAATTGCGTGAAACAACCATGGACCCTAATACTCGTCGTTTAGTACAGCTTACTCTTGATGAAGAGCAGCAAACAATGGAAATGATGGATATGCTACTCGCTAAAAAGCGCTCATCAGATCGCCGTCAATGGCTAGAGGATCATGGTAACAAGGCACAAGTTTAATAAGCCTTTGGGCTTTAAAACAGGAGAGGCAAATGAATAAATTATTTAGCACACTGTTGTTACTGGGCTTAATATCATCGCCAGTGATGGCGAAAAATATACTCGACAAGCTGACCGCTGCACCGGGTTTTGAAATCAGCTTATTTGCTGATGATGTTGAAAATGCACGGCAAATTGCAGTATCAAGCCGAGGTATTGTGTATGCAGGGTCTCGTAAAGCGGGCAATGTGTATGCACTGATTGACCATAACAGCGATGGCGTGGCAGATAAAAAAATAGTGATTGCAGAGGGATTAAATATGCCCTCGGGTTTAGCAATTAAAGGCGGTGACTTATATGTTGGTGAAGTGCACCGGATTATCCGTTTTAAAAATATCGATAAACACCTCAAAAACCCTGAGTATGAAGTGTTTTATAGCGATTTACCTTCAGAGCGTCATCATGGTTGGAAATTTTTGCGTTTTGCACCAAACGGCGAGCTGATAATTCCCGTGGGCGTACCGTGTAATATTTGTGAGGAAGATGCTCGCTTTGGCCGTATTTTTTCCTTAAATACCGATACCAAAGAAATAACGACTTTAGCCAAAGGTGTACGTAATACGGTGGGTTTTGACTTTCATCCTAGTACGCAAATGCTATGGTTTAGTGATAACGGCCGCGACATGATGGGGGATGATATTCCACCTGATGAGCTAAACCGCATTACTAAGGAAGAAGAGCACTTTGGTTTTCCATACGTGCATGGTGGCGTTATTGTTGATCCTGAGTTTGGTGAAGGCAAAAATATTGCTGATTACACTCAACCTGCATTGGCATTGGGGGCGCATGTTGCGCCATTGGGTATTCATTTTTATACCGGCAAACAGTTCCCAGATAGCTACAAACAACAGTTATTTGTTGCTGAGCATGGTTCATGGAACCGCTCTAAAAAGGTTGGTTATAAAGTGGCTGTGGCAACCATAGAAAATGCCAAAGTAACTAAATATACGCCACTGATCACCGGCTTTATGCAAGACGAAACGACATTTGGACGCCCTGTTGCATTTGCACAATTAAATGATGGCAGTCTATTGGTAAGCGATGATTACGCTAACGTAATTTACCGCGTAAGCTATAAGAAAAACTAGGTAAGCTTTAATGAGTGATACAGATACCTTGCTAATGCAAGGAATTGAACAGCAAACAATGGGGCGTTTTACCGAAGACGCCTATTTAAATTATTCAATGTACGTGATCATGGATCGTGCCTTACCGCACGTTGGTGACGGCTTAAAACCCGTTCAGCGTCGTATTATTTATGCGATGAGTGAACTGGGGTTATCGGCAAGTGCTAAATACAAAAAATCAGCCCGTACCGTGGGTGATGTATTAGGTAAATACCATCCTCACGGTGATAGTGCCTGTTATGAAGCCATGGTACTTATGGCGCAGCCGTTTTCTTATCGCTACCCGTTAGTTGATGGTCAAGGTAACTGGGGTGCAGCTGACGATCCTAAGTCGTTTGCGGCAATGCGTTATACCGAAGCGCGTTTATCTAAATTCTCTGAAGTATTACTTAAAGAGTTAGGCCAAGGGACTGTTGATTGGACGCCAAACTTCGACGGCACCATGGATGAACCATTAGTATTGCCATCGCGCTTACCGCATATATTACTTAATGGTGTCACCGGTATTGCGGTAGGTATGGCAACCGATATACCGCCGCATAATGTGCGTGAAGTAGCCAGTGCCTGCTGTTTATTACTTGATAAACCAAAAACAGAACTCGAAGAGTTATTGGATTTAGTGCATGCGCCTGATTATCCAACTGATGCTGAAATAATTACTCCAAAAGCTGATATTCACAAAATTTATAAAACCGGTCGTGGCTCAATTAAAATGCGCGCTGTGTATTGTGAAGAGCAGGGCGATATAGTTATTACTGCGTTACCGCATCAATGTTCGGGTGCAAAAGTACTTGAGCAAATTGCAGCGCAAATGAATGCTAAAAAGTTGCCGATGGTGGCCGATTTACGTGATGAATCTGATCATGAAAACCCGACCCGTATTGTGATTGTGCCGCGTTCAAATCGAATTAAAGCTGAGCCATTAATGGCGCACTTATTTGCCACCACCGATCTTGAAAAAAATTACCGCGTAAATTTAAATATGCTCGGCTTAGATGGTCGTCCACAGGTTAAAGATTTACGTAGTATTTTAACAGAGTGGTTAACCTTTAGACGCGAAACGGTTCGTCGTCGTTTGCAATATCGACTTGATAAAGTACTGGCTCGATTACATATTTTAGAAGGTTTACTGGCTGCCTTTTTAAATATTGATGAAGTTATAGAAATCATCCGCTCTGAAGATAAGCCCAAACCAATATTGATGGAGCGCTTTGATTTAACCGATATTCAAGCAGAAGCCATTTTAGAATTAAAACTTCGCCATTTGGCAAAACTTGAAGAGTTTAAAATTCGTGGTGAGCAAGACGAATTGGCAAAAGAGCGTGACAAATTAGAGCAAACATTGGGCTCAGATCGTCGCATGTCGACCTTATTGAAAAAAGAAATTCAAGAAGCTGCAGAAATGTATGGTGATGATCGCCGCTCGCCTGTGATTGAGCGTGTAGAAGCCAAAGCACTGAGCGAAAAAGATTTAATTCCATCAGAGTCAGTCACCGTGGTGCTATCAGATAAAGGCTGGGCACGGGTTGGTAAGGGTCATGACTTAGATGTGGAAGGATTAAATTACAGAGCTGGTGATGGTTATAGAGCATCAGCGAGAGGTAAAAGTAATCAGCCTGCGGTATTTTTAGATTCAGCTGGACGTGCATTTGCCACTGATGCTCATAGTCTTCCTTCAGCGCGAAGCCAAGGCGAGCCAATGACAGGGCGCTTTAATCTAACCTCAGGCGCCAGCTTTGAGCACGTAGTAATGGGTGAGGACGCTCAAGTGTTGTTAATGGCCTCCGACGCTGGTTATGGTTTTATTACTGACTTTAAAGATTTAGTGAGCAAAAACAAAAACGGTAAAGCGTTAGTGAGTGTGCCAAAAGGTGGTGTGTTACTTTCGCCAATTCGCGTTAACGACGTGGCTACTGACTACTGTATGGCGATTTCTAACGAAGGGCGGATGTTGTTATTCCCACTGCGTGACCTACCTAAGCTAGGTAAAGGTAAGGGTAATAAAATTATTTCTATTCCGGGTGCGAAAGTACAAGCCCGCGAAGAGTTTGTAAAAGTATTAGCTGTTGTGCCGCAAGGCAGCAGTGTAACGCTGCATGCAGGTAAGCGTAAGCTGACCCTTAAACCAAGCGACCTTGAGCATTACCATGGCGAGCGAGGCCGCAGAGGGAATAAGTTACCTCGTGGTTTACAGCGCGTAGATGAAGCTGTGGTAGAGTTAACACCGCAACAAGTTGATGAGCCAAGCTCAGACGCAGAGCCAAGTTAATCTTGAGATCAAATTAGAAAACGGCTTACTCAGGTAAGCCGTTTTTTTATGACTTTTTTATTTCAGCGCACGCTTGTGCGCTATTTTCTCGTCTGCGTAACAAAATAACGTTATAATAAAACAATACATGATTGTGGTTATATTGGAGAGGCGCACTTGCTAGCTGTTATACGTATTTTAATAATGCTGTTGTTTATATTATTAAGTTGTTTTTTTGGTTTGTTGTTATCAATATTTAGACCATTTCATCCTAATAATGTGCATGTTATTGCAAGTTGGTTTGGCTCAATGGCTAAAATGCTTGGGGTTAAATTAGAACTAAAATATCATCCCGATGCGCTTAAGGTGGGGCCCGCTGTGTATGTAGCGAATCACCAAAATAGCTATGATTTATTTACTATTCCAGCTATGGTGCCAAAAAATTGTGTGAGTGTTGGCAAAAAAAGCCTGAAGTGGATCCCATTTTTTGGTCAGCTGTATTGGTTATCGGGTAATATTTTAATCGACAGAGCAAATCGCTCAAAAGCGGCAGGCACTATTTCTAAAGCAGCGGCTAAAATAAAACAAAAAGGCTTGTCGGTGTGGATGTTCCCTGAGGGGACGCGTAGTTATGGTCGTGGTTTACTCCCTTTTAAAACCGGTGCTTTTCATACTGCAATGAGTGCAGAGGTACCTGTTGTGCCAGTATGTATGAACACAACCGATAAAACCATTAAACTAAATCGCTGGGATAATGGTACAATTTACATTGAAATGTTAGCCCCCATAGCACTTGATAACAGTATCAGTGCCCGTGAACATGCTAAAAGTGTGCACAGCATTATGGCTGCTAAAATAACAGAATTAGATGCTCAAGTGAGAGAGAAATAATGGAAAACTGGCGTGAAATAAGTGAAGACATCGTAACTTCATTACTTGAAGATGGTTCCGATCCGGAAATCCTTTATGAAGTAGAGCACCACTTTGTATGTGAAGATTTTACTAAGTTAGAACAAGCTGCACTTGCTGCGTTTAAACTAGGTTACGATGTAGAAGAGCCAGCAGAACTTGAGCTTGAAGACGGCGAAAAGATTTGGAGTTTTGACATTGTTGTTGAAGCCGAATTAGATGTTGACGTTATAATGGAAGACGTTGATAAGCTTGCACAGCTTGCGGTTGAATGCGACGTAGAATACGACGGTTGGGGCACTTACTTTCAAGAGTAAGGGTTACCAATGCAAAAGGCGAACAATTATGTTCGCCTTTTTTGTGTCTTATTGGATCTGTATTGTAATTACAGCCACTTTTTATTTTTAAAGTAAATACCAATCCCACCAGTCAAAACAACCAAAAACACCACAAATGCGGTAAATGCATAGGGACTATCTGTGCCAGGTATACCGCCAACATTGACCCCCAATAACCCAGTTAAAAATCCCAGTGGTAAAAATAAAGCAGCCACCACCGACATCACATACATACGCTGATTTAATTGCTCAGACACTTGGTTAGTAATGGTTTGCTGAATAACGAGTGCACGTTCTATTGAACTATCGAGCTCTTCTAAATAGCGAATAAGTAAATTGGTGGTTTCATTTAGCTTGGCTTTATCATCGTCAAACAGCCATGGGTAATGATTATTAACCATGTTGCTGAGCGCTTCTTTTTGCGGTTTTAAGTAACGTTTTAGCGCGATTGTTTGGCGGCGAAGTTGCGACAAGCCTTGGTTATCAAACTTTTTACTAGGCTCATCAATTTCTTCTTCAAAATCATCTAAGCTTTCATCTAGTTCATCTATTACCGTTTGCATACGTGAAGTGAGCTTTTGCGCTAAGCTACACACTAGTTCAGAAATACTGCTTGGCCCCTCATTATTATTTAACGAGGTTAGAATATCTTGCACTGATAATAATCGGCGCTTACGGGTAGTGATCACCACGTCTTTATTAATAAATAGGCGAATAGACACCATGTCTTCAGGGCTTTGCGCTGGGTTTAAATTGATTCCACGTAAAAACAGCATATGGCCATTCATTGTAGGAGTAATGCGAGGGCGTGTTTCATCTGCGGTGAGTGATTCAAGTTCGTAGTCGTTTAATTGGCCGCAGTTTTTTAACCAATCAACGGCTTCTTTTTGACTGTAATCCATATGCACCCACAGCTTTCCATCAGTAGGTTGCCATTGGTGTAACTGTTTACTGTTTTCTATTGGGCGAGCCCCGCCTTGTTCATCAAGAATAAGCGCATGAAGTAAGCCATTGATCATAATAATTTCTCATAGATAGTATATTTTTAATACAGTTGACTGTAGTGTATTTAACTTAGCTTTACTTTGTAGAGTTAATCAACAAAAAATTGTTTTTTAGCCTATGGTTAAGTGCATACGTTAGGGGTGCATTGTTAACCGAGTTAACTTAAAAGGTCAATCAAATCGGCTTATCGAGTAGATGAATTTATTTTGTTGGTGTTTTGTTGGCTGTAGCGTATAAAACACTTTTTTTACTAAGGGCACATTTATGACGACAAAAATAACAGTTGGTTGGCGTGAGTGGTTAAGTTTACCCGAGCTAGGCATCGAGCAAATTAAAGCAAAAATAGACACTGGTGCGCGTACTTCCTGTATTCATGCAATTAATATTGAAGAATACGAAGTCGATGGCGAAAAATGGGTTAAATTTACAGCCCAACCATTGCAAGAAGACGAGCAAACGCAAATTACCTGCAATGCCAAAGTTAAAAAGATGAAGTACGTTACCAGCTCTAGTGGACAAAAAGAATTGCGTTACTTTATTGAAACTACATTACATGCCGGCGAATTTAGTTGGCCAATAGAAATTACATTAACTAGTCGTGCGTCTATGAAGTTTAGAATGTTGTTAGGGCGCACAGCAATGGAAAATCGCATAGTCGTTGATCCGGCTTTATCACATTTATTATAAGAATTCGTTGAGTAGCAAACATAATTATATCTGCTTGCTCAACATCATTTAGTTAAGGCTTTAATGATGAAAATTGGTATTTTATCTCGTAACAAAAAATTATATTCAACGCGTCGCCTAATCGAAGCTGCTGAGGCGCGCGGACATGAAGTGAAAGTAATTGATGCGTTACGCTCTTACATGAACATAAACTCAGAGCAACCTGAAATTCATTATCGTGGTGAAAACCTAAAAGATTTCGACGCTATCGTGCCACGTATTGGTGCATCGGTTACATTTTATGGTTGTGCTGTATTACGCCAATTTGAAATGATGGGGGTGTTCCCTGTTAATGAATCAGTAGCTATTTCTCGTTCTCGCGATAAATTACGTTCTTTGCAGTTACTATCGCGTAAAGGTGTGGGTATGCCGGTTACAGGCTTTGCCAGCAAGCCCGATGACGTAAAAGATTTATTAGAAATGGTAGGCGGCGCACCGGTCGTTATTAAGTTACTTGAGGGTACTCAAGGTATTGGTGTGGTATTGGCTGAAACACGTAAAGCAGCTGAAAGTGTTATTGAAGCATTCATGGGTTTAAAAGCCAATATCATGGTGCAAGAGTACATTAAAGAAGCCGGTGGTGCGGACATTCGTTGCTTTGTATTGGGCGATAAAGTGATTGCTGCGATGAAACGCCAAGCACAAGAGGGCGAGTTCCGCTCTAATCTTCATCGTGGTGGTAGCGCTACACTGGTACGTATTACCCCAGAAGAACGTAAAACAGCGGTTGCTGCAGCAAAAGCAATGGGTTTAAACGTTGCTGGCGTTGATTTACTCCGTTCATCTCGCGGCCCTTTGGTTATGGAAGTAAATTCATCGCCAGGCCTAGAAGGGATTGAAGTGGCAACTGGTAAAGATATTGCGGGTATGGTGATTGACTTTATTGAAAAAACGGCCTCAGTGAAAGGAACAGCAACTCGTGGCAAAGGTTAAAATTAACCGACCTTTCACCCTATTAGGTGAAAGCATTGGTGTAGGTGAACGTAAAACACTCGCACTAGAAGCTGCAAAGCTTTATACCCATTCACCACTTAATATTCCTATTGAAGTGGTTAACGGTGTAATGGAAGGCCCTGTATTGATGGTCTGTGCGGCAATACATGGCGATGAGCTTAATGGGGTTGAGGTTGTGCGCCAGTTACTGGCTAAGATCGATCCTAACCAGTTGCGTGGCACATTAATAGCGGTGCCGATTGTGAATGTATTTGGTTTTATTCATAAATCTCGTTACTTGCCCGATCGCCGTGATATGAATCGAAGTTTTCCTGGCTCTGAACGTGGTTCGTTAGCAGGTCGTATGGCGTATATGTTTTTTAACCAAGTCGCTGTGCATTGTACGCATATTATAGATTTGCATACGGGGGCGATTCATCGTACTAACTTACCGCAAATACGCGCTAATTTAGCCGATGAAGCTACAGCGCAAATGGCTAAGGCTTTTGGCACACCTGCGGTTATTGATGCGTCGTTACGCAATGGCTCATTACGCAGTGAAGCGGCTAATTTGGGGATACCCGTTATCACCTACGAAGCAGGTGAAGCGTTGCGCTTTGACCCGATTGCGATTGCAGCGGGTGTACAAGGGGTTGATTATGTTATGCGTCATTTAAAAATGATGCGTGGTAAGCGCCCTAAAAAACTACCTGAGCCGGTTATTGCAGGTTCAACAAGTTGGGTACGAGCTGAGGTTGATGGCATAGTAAGAGCGCAAGTATCGTTAGGTGAACGTGTCACTAAAGGGCAAATACTGGCATACATAAGTAGTCCGCTTGGCGATTCTGAGCTTGAATTACTCGCTCCACGTAGCGGTATTATTATTGGTCAGCAAACCATGCCTCTAGTAAATGAAGGCGATGCCGTATTCCACATTGCTTATTTTGCACATGCAAATAGCCTGGTAGAGCAGCAGCTAGAAACGTTTATTGATGAGATAAATGACTTAGATGATGAACTGAAAACGGCTGAGCTGAATAATTAACTTCACTGGTAAAAAATTAAAAAAGCCGCTTAAGCGGCTTTTTTAATTGTTATTTAATTACGTGGTTTTGGGCCAATAATACGTTTAATTTTAGGCGCCTTTGTTGGTTTTGGCTCTGTATTGAGAACTAACACTGGGCGGGTAACAAATAAGTTATTTGGATAAATCACCCTATGCCCATCAACGTGTTCTAGTAATACATTCATCAGCCCCATTTCAATAATGCGTCCTTCAATGGCATTGGCACCATCCACGATTCTAACCCAATAGCCTACACGGCAGTCATTTTGAATAAACATCAATAAAAACGCGGTTAAGTTGCTCAATAGAGACCAAGCAGCAAACAGCGCAACGCCTAACATGGCAAATAAGGAAGAACCTAATACTAATAAACCACGCAGCTCTATTCCCCAAAAAACTAATACTAAACACAACATAACAAAGGCGAGTATTATTTTTAATAGTAACTCTGCTCGGTATTTTCTGTGTAAGTCGATTTTACCTCTAATGGCTTTTTCGAGTAATTTTTTAGTTAGCTTTAACAGTAACGGAAAACTCAACAGCGCAATTACAGTTACGATTAACTTATATTGTGTGCTCACAAGCTCTAAAAGAGAGATTAATTCCAAAACGTATTCTCACAATAATGATAGGCGCAAAGTGTAACGTGTTAGCTTTGTGCGCAGTAGTGATTTAAAAAGAATTTTTAACGCTCAGTAGCCATTGTACCGAGTCAACATCGTTATATTTATTTAGTGGCGCGGCAATATCAAGGTGGATCATGGTACCTGCATTGGCGCGGCTTGGCGCAAGGCGTAAACCGAGTCCAACATTTTTAAGTACAGGTGTGTTTTCAATTTGATACAGGGTATTCGAGTCATTGTTATACCATGCGCGACCTACATCTAGAAAGGCTGCGCCTCCCACTTTAAACAGTTGTAGTAAGTCATACTCCCAATAGTAGCGCTTTTCTAAGCTGACTAAAAAACTCCGATCGCCATGTTGAAACTCAATAGGGTAACCGCGTAAACCTGTTTCGCCCCCGAGAGTGAGCTGCTTATCGTTGGTGAGGTTTTTTGCGTATTGTAGCCTGGCTTTTACATACCAAGACTGATCAATACTGGTATTTAAATAATATTGAATTTGGCTGGTGGTGATTAAGTTTTCAAGCTGTTTTTGTTCTTTATTCCAATAACCTTGAATATCTGCGTGAAAGCGCCATAGCGTATTATCACCACTAAAGTGTGCTTTGTTAAAATTAAATGAGTAAATAGCGCGGCTATCGTCGTTACTAATCGATTCATCAGAATAACCCAGCGTAGCTTTTATATTCCAACCTAAATTTAAATCCTCGGTACGGTAAATACTGTCAAAGTTACGCACTTTTATAAAGTTATCTTCAAACCAGTGGCCGCTTACATAAGGATAACTAAGCTGTCTATTTTCAGCTAGCGGCACAGTGGTTTCATCGATGCTTTTAAATGTTTGTTGCTCATCGATATAACCTAGGCTCAAGCGCTGTGTCCAGTTATGGCTAAGGGCTTTAGAGTGACCAAAAAATATCTGATTTAGATCGGTGGTTTGTTCAAACTCACTAAATTTATCGCCCCTAAGATAGAGGGCCTCTTCTCGCTGGGTAGAGTAACTCAGGGCACCATAACTATAGGGTGTATCAATGGCGTAAAATGGGTAAGTAAGCTCAACTAAGTGACTTTTACCGTCACTGTTATCGGCATACTCTATACGACCTCTGTAGCGTGTTGATAGGATATTTGGATCATCGTAAACAAATAAATAGCCATTACGATCACTGTCGGTTTTGCGAGCAAACGATAATCGTTTGCCCCAACCAAATAAGTTAGACTCGCGAAAGCCGATACTTGATTTATTTTCGCCACCACTGCGGCTAAAGCTAAGCTCGGGTAGCAAAGTCCACAAATCGCGAGTCACCACGGTTACATCAATATCGCCATCGCAGTTTTCGTTGGCAACAATTTGTGCGTCATATAAATAGTTTTGTTTACGCAGTAGCCGCTCAGATTCAGCCAAGGTTTTTTGATTAAAAGTATCACCCGCTTTAAACAATAAAATGCTTTTAATAACCTCAGGCTCAGTTTGTATATGTGCACGATTAGCAAAGCGAAACAGTGCGTTGTTCTCAGCTTCTAGCTCGGTATTAAAAACATTAAGTTGTTTAAGATTAATTGAGGCAATTTTAGCGTTACTATTTGTCGTAAGCGGTGGAGGTTGAGACTCGATTTGTCGACGCAAGTTAATTTCAGAAGTTTTCAATGAATCGTCATTTTGGCAGCTTTGGGCTAGTGGCGTTTCTTGCGCGCAAACGCTGAGCATAAACATACTCAAAATAGAAAGGCTAAAACAACTACGTGCAATCCATTTTCTATTTAGCATTGACCCTCTTTAGCGCTATTTTGCAAAATAAAACACTTACTCTTAGCTTACATCATTGTTATTAATATGTAAGTAAAAGTGCCAATTTAGTTTATTTTTTATAGCAATTATAAGGTATTAGCGATAAATAGACGTGGCCTTAGCTTAAATAAAATGTTAACGCTGCCAATAGGTTGTCGGCATCTTGACCTTCGCCGTTAATCCACACACTTTGACTGTAATGCTCAAAATTTAAATTAAAAGTGTGGTTAGCATAGTTAAAACGCAGTTGGTGACGATCAGCCCCAGCTGCAAATTCACTAATGCTAATTTCATCGCTGTGCAAAAAAAACGTTCCCCATAACTCAAAGTCTTCATCGTGCGGCAACTCTGTTGGTTTAACAATAATGCATTGATGTGTGTGATCGTATTCAAGTTCGGTCATAAGGGGCTTATTGCGTTGCTAGATAATGTCGAATTGCGGTTAAAAACTCACCGCCATATTTGTTTAATTTAGTAAAACCAACCCCCGACACTTTTAAAAATTCACTGTCGTTGGTAGGCATAAGCTGCGCCATTTCGGCCAGCGTTTTATCGTTAAATACTACATAAGGGGGTACGTCATCGGCATCGGCTAATTCTTTACGTAATGCACGTAGGCGAGCAAATAACTTTTTATCGTAATTAAACTGCGCTAATTTATCCTGATAAACGTGCTTAGCTTGTAGGCGTGGTTCAGCCAGTTGTAGCGCATACTCACTCTTTAAAATAGCGCGTGCAGCTTCGGTAAGCCGTAGTGATGCGCCTTGGGTTATATCTTGGCTTAGTAGCCCTTGGTGAATAAGCTGGCGTAAAATACTGAGCCAAAACTCACTGCTTTTATCTTTACCTATGCCATAAGTGCTGAGTTCATGATGGTTGTTATCACGAATGCGGCTGGTATTTGCGCCGCGTAATAACTCTACAATGTAACCTAAACCAAATCGTTGCTGTGCCCGATACACACACGAAAGAGCTTGTTGGGCCACCAGTGTGCCATCAAAGCTTTTTGGTGGATTTAAGCAAATATCGCAGTTACCGCACGGCTCTCGTTGGTATTCACTAAAGTAGTTTAATAATATTTGACGTCTGCAAGTCTGCGCTTCGGCAAAACTGGCCATGGCATTAAAACGCTGCTCTTCTACACGACGGCGTTGTTCATCGTCAATATCTTCAAAAAAGCGTCTAACCCGACCTATATCGGCGGGGTCAAAATACATAATGGCTTCTGCAGCGAGTCCATCACGCCCAGCGCGACCGGTTTCCTGGTAATACGCTTCAATACTTTTTGGAATGTCATAGTGCAGTACAAAACGTACGTTAGGCTTGTTAATTCCCATACCAAAGGCAACGGTGGCAACCACAATTTGAATATCGTCACGGGCAAACCCAGTTTGCACAAATTGACGCTGTTCGTTGCTCATTCCCGCATGATAAGCAGCCGCATTAAGACCTGCATCGGCAAGCTTTTCAGCAATGTCATCAACTCGCTTGCGGCTGGTGCAATAAATAATACCGCTTTGATTTTTTTGCTCTTTCAAATAACGTAGTAATTGCACCATAGGTTTAAATTTTTCTTCTATGGTGTAACGAATATTAGGGCGGTCAAAGCTACCGGTGTGAATATATGGCTGCTGTAGCTTGAGTTGCTCAACAATATCAAAGCGGGTGGCTTTATCAGCGGTGGCAGTGAGTGCCATCATAGGTACATGTGTAAAGCGTTGCTTTAATTCATTTAATCTAAAATAGTGAGGTCTAAAGTCATGTCCCCAATGAGAAACACAGTGTGCTTCATCAATAGCAAACAAACTGACATTTAAATGCGATAAGCGCTCTAAAAATTCCCTTTGTAGTACTTTCTCTGGGGCAACATAAAGTAATTTTATTAGCCCTTGATGCAACTGCTGATAGACTAACTGCTGTTCTTCACGGGCTAAGCTGTTATTTATATAAGCGGCTTTTACGCCTAGAGCTTGTAACTGAGTTACTTGATCTTGCATTAAAGAAATGAGCGGAGAGATAACAATGGTTACCCCCTCTAACACTAGTGCGGGTATTTGGTAACACACCGATTTACCACCACCGGTAGGCAATAATACTAACGAGTCTTGGCCGTTAATCGCAGCATCAATTACTGCACTTTGACCGTCGCGAAATTCACTGTAACCAAACACTTGTTTGAGTACAGTTTCAGGTTTACGCACCAGCGTACTTGGAGAGGGAGTTGGTGTATTCATCGGCGCTATTTTAGTGGTTTTTTATCAGGATGTCTTTAGCTTTCATTACTTGGTGTAAACATCGGTAATGATAACCGAGGAGGTTACAACAGCTTTAAGTTGTGCTTTACTCATCGTACCACCTTAAAACATAGAGAATAATAATGAATAAAGAAATGTTGATTGAACAAGTTGGGGCGTTGTTTGTTAATAATATGCCTTTTAACCAATTTTTAAAAATAGCGGTGGAGTCACTTAGTACTGAACAAGCTAAAATCTCCTTTCCTTGGCAAGATGTATTAATAGGCAACCCCGCGCAAAAAATTCTCCATGGCGGAGTTATTTCGGCGGTACTTGATAATGTCGGTGGAATGCTTGCTGCTGCCAGTGTGATCGGAAAACTAGACGATGCAGATTTACCCAGTGTACATAAAAAGTTAGCCACACTGGGGACAATAGATTTACGCACCGACTATTTACGTCCAGGCAAAGGCGAGGTATTTATTGCTAGTGCTAAGCTGATTCGCTCAGGAAATAAAGTATGCGTGTGTCGAATGGAGTTGCACAACGAGAAGTCAGTACAAATTGCTTTTGGAACGGGCACGTATTTAGTTGGCTAAAAAGTGAGAGGGGGTTAAACTGACGGCCTTTTAAATCACCAAGTGGTTACTATGTCGATTGATACCGAGCAGCGAAAGGGCGCTATTTTTGCCTGCCTCGCTTTTTTTATGTGGGGCCTCGCACCCATTTATTTTAAGATGATCCAACATGTGTCAGCATTTGAAATTTTAATGCACCGTGTTATTTGGTCTGTGGTGTTTCTTATTGTGGTGGTGAGTGTGCTCAGCTACTGGGATAAAATTAAACGCATTTTAATCCAACCTAAACTTATTTTGATGTTAGTTGTTACCTCGACCTTACTAGGGTTTAACTGGGGATTGTTTATTTGGGCCATCAATAACAATCACATGTTGGATGCCAGCCTAGGTTACTACATTAATCCTCTATTGAATGTGTTGCTTGGTATGGTGTTTTTAAACGAGCGATTACGTAAGTTGCAAGGTGCTGCTGTTGCTTTAGCTTTTACAGGCGTGTTGTTACAGCTAATTAGTTTTGGCTCATTCCCCGTGGTAGCGTTTTCATTAGCGACATCTTTCGCACTATATGGCTTATTACGTAAAAAGCTACAAGTTGATGCTCTGCCTGGGATTTTAATTGAGGCATTAATATTGTTACCCGTGGCGCTTACCTATTGGTGGCTAATGGTACCGACTGAAACGTCAAATTTACCAGTGAATGATTGGCTAACTAATGCATTATTGGTGAGCGCGGGCATAGTAACTACGCTGCCACTGCTGTGTTTTACCGGCGCGGCTAAGCGTTTGCAATATACAACGTTAGGGTTTTTTCAGTATATAGGGCCTAGCCTAATGTTTATTTTAGCGGTGGTATTTTATGGTGAGGTGTTTGATGCTGAGCGCGTAATTACCTTTGCGTGTATTTGGAGCGCATTGGCTATTTTTAGTTGGGACTCATACCATCAATCGCGAAAACGCAGAAAAGCGGCCATTGTAGCCTCTGGTGTGGTTTAAAAACTAAACCACTTTATTACGACCCGACTCTTTGGCTTTGTAGAGCTTTAAGTCGGCTTGTTTTAATAGCTCATCAATCTGATAGGTTTTACTGTTGCTGAAGCCTATCGACAGCGTAAACTTGATGTTTGCTTGACTGAATTCATGACTGTTAAGCTCAATAAAAAGCCTGAAGCTCTCTAGTCGTTTTAGCGCCTCCTGTTCGGTTAGCTCAGTAAAAAATACCGCAAATTCTTCTCCGCCTAAACGGGCAACCAATTGGTTTTCAAAATATTTATTAAAGCATATCGCAAGCCCTTTAAGCACTTCATCTCCGGCATCATGACCATAGGTATCGTTAATCGCTTTAAAATGGTCAATATCAAGCATGGCGAGCTGTGCCGGCATTTTTGCTTTTTTAAACTGCTTTAATGACTTATTAGCCTCTTCAAAAAAGTAACGGCGATTAGGGAGTTTAGTTAAATAGTCGGTATTGGCTTGGCGTTTTATAGTTTCGATATGCTCTAGCATATCGACGTTTTGGCTCAACCGGCAGTAAAATTCTTCACTGTTAAAAGGTTTATATAGATAATCGTTTGCTCCATTTTTTAGAAATAAAGCAGACAAATTAGACGATGTAGCGCCTGAGATACCAATAACAGCTTTTTCGTCATTACTATAAATGCGCCTAATTTCATTACATAGCTCAATACCGCCCATGTTAGGCATTTCTTTATCGGTAATGATCACAGAGATGTCAGGGGTGTTTTCAAGCTCTTTAAGCGCCTCTAGGCCATCGGCTGCTTGAAAGATTTGATATTTATGACGTGTTAATAAATTACAAATATATTGGCGTGTTGAAGCTGAATCATCAACAACCAGTACTTTTACCTGCTTATTTCGAGGTAGGCGATAAAGCTGCTTTTCTAAATATTCGTAAGCTTGTTTATTGCCTTTGATAATGTAATCAATAATAGGGTATTTTTCGACGGTATCGCGAGTTTGATTATCGATATTGCCTGTCATAACTATGGTAGGAATATCTGCTGCAACGGTGCAGGGAACCGCTTCCCCTTGTGGGGCATCAGGCAATATAAAGTCTACCACTGCGCAAAAGTAAGCATGTTTACTTATCAGCTCTTTAGTCTCAGCCAGCGACTGAGCAATATCAACCTCGTAGCCCGCTTTTTGCGCGATATGCTTTTGCACTCGCGCAATAGTAGGGGTGTCTTCAATAATAAGTATTCTGTGCGTCACGTAACAGCCTTGTTTAAATTTTGCAAAAGTGTTTGCTTATACAAGTTGTAACTGCTAAAACGCCAAAAAGCAACTATTGTAATGACTTATAGATTGTCAGCCTCAGAATAATAATCTTGGCTGATTGGTGTTGGCCCTGAAATTTTTGAGCGACCAAATAATGTATGAAATTTTGTTTTGCAGGTTGTTAGCTTTAAGTATTTAACCCATGCTCGCTCAATGGGGTTACTTGGCTCTATAATGCCACTTATTGCATTTACAAATTGTTGTTGATATTCGTTTTGCGGCTCAACTGTTTTGTTATACAAACTTTTTAAAACAACACCGTGCTGTTCTAAAATACTTGCCTCTAACAAGGTAAAGTGTCCGCTGCGGCTAAATCCGCGTGGAAAGTTTTGATCATCATAAAACTGACGTTGACTAACAAATGCTTGACGAAGTAGTGAAATATCATTGCTCATAGCTGTACCCTCATACCAATTATTAGCTGGAGTATGGGTCATAATCGCTATTTTTTTAAACAAAAAATTTTTATCGTGAGGATAAAAAATTGGACATAGATTTATTAAAAACATTTGTTGAAGTGGTGCGTACTCGCCATTTTGGTAAAGCGGCAGAAAACCTATACATAACGCAGTCTGCAGTGAGTTTTCGAATTCGTCAATTAGAGCAGGGCTTAGGCGTAAATTTATTTATTCGCCAGCGCAATAATATTCAACTAACGGCTCCGGGTGAGCGCTTGTTGCCGCATGCACAAATGATTATTACTGGAATGCAAAGGGCCAAAGTGGATGTTGCACTTGCAGATAATATGCATAAGCAAATCAGCTTGGCTGGGACTCCTAATATTTGGGATGCGTTTTTACAGTTTGGTATTACAAATATAGTATCGGCTATGCCCGGTGTATCTTTGGTGGCAGAGGTAAAAGCACAACAAGAGAGTACTCGATTACTATTAGAGCGCACCCTTGATCTAGCCATTTTATTTGATCCACCAAAAGTAGACGAACTCGTTGTTGAACGAATTTGTGAACTACCTATTATTCCGGTTAGTGGCTACGATACCGCAACAGGCGATAACTTTTTTGATAATCAATATGTTTATGTTGATTGGGGAACTACGTTTTCTCTTTGGCACGCCCGTCAATTTACCGGTAAAACGCCGCCTTATTTTAGAACCAGTACCGGACGTATAGCCCTTGATTTAATACTGCAATGTGGCGGCAGTGCGTTTATTCCACAGGTATTAGTTAAAGACCATTTAGAAAAAGGCGAACTTTTTCATGTAAAAGGGGTAGAAAATACGTCAAGAGATGTATTTGTTGCCTATCATAGAGATAACGAACAGAAAGACTTGATAGAAACCTTGGTTAATTTGCTGTCGCGAATGACACCGAGTTTATTGAAACAAAGTAGGTAGTCAGTAGGCAGTTTATTTTACATGTTATTTTGATTTCAGATTTAATGCAGTTTTATTAACTTAAAAAGACAAAAATGTGTCCTTTGTAATATTTTTGTCATTTAGTAGTGACACACTGCCGCTGTTTTAAAAATTAGTCTCTTGTGATTATCGAGGAAATAACATGAAATTTGCAAAATCGAGCTTATGCTTAGCCCTACTTAGTGGTTTATCTTTTAATGCACTTGCAGAGGTAGATATTTACGGTAAAGCAAATGTAACCGTTCAATCATCTGATGATGGTGAAGGGTCTTTCACTGAAATTAAAAGTAATGCATCTCGCTTTGGCCTAAAAGGATCTGAAAAGATTACTGATGGATTAGAAGCAGTTTATAAGTTTGAGTTTCAAGTTGATGTATCTGATGCTGACTCGAAAGGTGATAATGACGACAATATTTCTGCACGTAACCAGTACGTAGGTTTAAAAGGTGCCTATGGTCAAGTTGTTGTGGGTCGTAACGATACAGCGCTTAAACAATCACAAGGTAAGTTAGATTTATTTAATGACCTTGAAGGCGATATTAAAAATGTTTTTAAAGGTGAAAACCGCTTAGGTGATTCGATCACTTATACATCTAAAAGCTACGAAGGCTTTAAAGTACTTGCTACATTTATTGCCGAAGACGATGTAGATGCAGATAACGGTTATTCAATGGCAGTGACCTACGGTGACTCAGCACTTAAAAAGAGCGCAGTATATGCTGCCATTGCTGCTGATAGCGAAGTGAACGGCTACGATGTAGTACGTGCAACAGTACAAGGTAAAATTGAAGATTTTAGACTTGGCGCTATGTACCAAACACAAGAAAAAGTAGACGGCAGCGCAGAAGCTGATGGCTATTTAGTGAATGCAGCTTACCTAATGGGTAGTAACACTTTTAAAGTTCAATACCAAGCAATGGACTTTGATGACAGCGATGATAAAAGCGCTGTAACAGTGGGTGTTGATCATAAGCTAAACAAAAACCTTAAAGTGTTTGGCTTTTACTCAAGTTTTGATATGGACAACAACGTTGACCAAGATTACCTAGCTTTAGGTATGGAATATAAGTTTTAACTAATACTTAGTTAAAACACTCCCTTTTAACCGCACTCAGTTGAGTGCGGTTTTTTTTGCTTTAAATTATTTACTTATCTGCGCATAATAGCCAAGCATTTGGAATGAGGTGAAACTCCTCAACTATACCCGTAACTGTGAACAGTTTTACTGTAAGTCAGATACAAGTGCCTTAAAACTTCATATAACGAGCGGGTTAACTCATTTTCTTTTTGGTACTTGTGGTACTGAGTGTGGGTTTTCTCTGCCTAGGATAATTTTTTGCACACTCAAACCTCTAAACAAACAACGCTTTTAACCGTAAATAATGTCTCTTGGCGAGTGGGTAATACCTTAATCCTTAAGCATATTAATGTGAGTATTGAGCGTGGCAAGTTTGTTGGCTTAATTGGTCCTAATGGTGCGGGAAAGTCGAGTTTACTGCGTTGCTTATATCGATTTAATCAGCCATCAGCAGGCGAGGTTAAATTTAATAATACCGATATTTGGCAACTAAAAAGCGAAGACTACGCTAAGCAGGTTGCTGTTGTGCTACAAGAAACACCGTCGCAATTTAACCTTTCGTTATTCGACGTGGTTGCGTTAGGGCTTACGCCACATAAAACTTTATTTAGTACGACGACTCAAGCGGATAAACAAAAAATAGCTCAAGCTATTAGTCACGTGGGGCTTGAATCTCATAGCACTCAACTATTTGATTCGTTGTCAGGCGGTGAAAAGCAACGAGCCTTTATTGCCCGCGCTATTGTGCAGCAACCACAACTTCTTATTATGGATGAACCGACCAGTCACCTTGATGTGAAATATCAAATTCAACTTATGGAGCTGGCTAAATCTTTAGGTATTACGGTGTTCGCGTCATTTCATGACTTAAATTTAGCCGCAGCAATGTGCGATGAGTTAGTGGTTATTAAAAATGGAAAAGTTGTTGATGCAGGTAAGCCAAGTAGCGTGGTCACTGAGCAGATGCTGGATGAGGTGTTTGGTGTTTGTGCTCAAGTGAGCACTCACCCTCAAGCAACAATTAAAGGTGAGGCTATTCCTCATATTACTTATTATTATGGATACCAATAATATGACGGCCTTTTCTAACCATGCCGTTGCATTAATCGCTGCGCTATTATGCGCACTATTGAGTTTATTTATCGCACTAAGTTTTGGTGCGGTACCTACGTCGCTCGCAGATGTATACCAAAGCTTAACCTTTTCAAACGAGGCTTCATTTACCAGCCGCATTATTATTGAATTAAGAATGCCACGTACTTTGTTGGCTTTTTTAGCCGGTAGTGGCTTAGCGATTGCAGGTTTAATACTACAAACAGTCACCCGTAATCCCTTAGCTGATCCTTATTTATTTGGTATTTCGTCTGGTGCTTCATTAGGGGTGGTTATATTAATGTCCTTGGTAGGAGCTGGGGCGGGTATTGCACTATCTGGGGCGGCATTAACCGGCAGTTTAGTTGCGATGGGGTTATTAATTTTAATTGCAGGTAGCCAGCGCAACGCTCAAGTTGAGTCGATGTTATTGGCAGGGGTGGCCTTATCATTTTTATTTAGTGCTTTTACTAGTTTGTTACTTTATTGGAGCGATCCACAAGCAGTCGCGGCTATTTTATTTTGGACTTTAGGTAGTTTTGCTAGAGCACAGTGGCAGTCGCTGCTGTTACCTGCCTTAGTCATTATGGCATGTACAATAATCATGTTGGGTTTTAGGCGCCAGCTTAATGCGATGTTGTTAGGCGATGAAAGCGCGACAACGCTTGGTGTTAGGGTGCATCGCTTTAGAATTTTAATGCTTATTTTAAGCTCGTTGATCACGGCCGTGTTAGTTGCCAACTGTGGCGGAATTGGCTTTGTTGGCTTAATGGTGCCGCACATAGTGCGCTTTTTTATCTCTCAAGGTAGCCGTGTTGGGTTATTAATGACCGGATTAGTCGGGGGCATATTTATGGTATGGGTCGATGTGCTTGCTCGTTCACTATTAAGCAACCAAGAGCTGCCAATCGGGGTGATCACGGCGGCTATTGGCAGTCTATTCTTTTTAAGTATATTGTATTTTCGTAAGCGCCAGCTGGTGGGTAAATAATGAAAACATTAATGGTACAAGGCACTACTTCCGATGCGGGTAAAAGTACCTTGGTTGCAGCGCTTTGCAGAGTGTTTGCTAATCAAGGCGTTAATGTTGCGCCATTTAAACCGCAAAACATGGCGCTTAATAGTGCCGTAACGCATGATGGCGGTGAAATTGGTAGAGCACAAGCATTACAAGCCGTTGCAGCAAAAGTAGCACCTGAAATAGACTTTAACCCGATATTACTTAAACCCAATAGTGATACTGGCGCGCAAGTTATTATTCATGGTAGGGCTATCAGCAATATGGAAGCCGACTCTTACCATGACTATAAAAAAGTGGCTATGAAAGCGGTATTAACCTCGCATAATCGTTTAGCTAAACGCTTTGACTTATTGTTGGTTGAAGGGGCTGGTAGCCCAGCTGAAATTAACTTACGCGCAAACGATATCGCCAATATGGGCTACGCCGAAAAGGTCGATTGCCCGGTAATTATTATTGCAGATATTGATAAAGGGGGTGTGTTTGCTCACCTAGTAGGAACTTTGGCGCTATTAAGCGAGTCAGAGCAAGCACGGGTAAAAGGCTTTGTTATTAATCGTTTTCGTGGTGACATTAGCTTATTACAAGGCGGGTTAGATTGGCTTGAAGAGTACACAGGTAAACCTGTGTTAGGGGTGTTACCCTACCTACACGATTTAGCTCTTGATGCCGAAGATGCCGTTGCCATAGATAATAATGTGACCGAAGCCAGCATTAATATTGCGGTACTGCTGGTGCCTCATATTAGTAACCACACTGATTTTGATGCACTGCGATTGCACCCAAATATAAATATAACCTATGTGCGTCATACTCAAGCGATTCCATCCGTTGACTTAATCATTATGCCTGGCAGTAAAAATGTACTTAGTGATTTGGTATTTTTAAAAAATGAAGGCTGGGATCAGCAAATTAAACGCCACTTACGTTATGGTGGCAAAGTACTGGGTATTTGCGGCGGTATGCAAATGTTAGGTAATACTATTAGCGACCCCAATGCGGTGGAATCATCATTAGGGCAAATGGCTGGGTTAGCACTTAGTGATTTTGATACCACATTAGGTGAACAAAAAGTGCTAAGCCAAGTAAACGCCACTATTAGTTTAAACCAGCAGCAGGTTGCTTGTCAGGGTTACGAAATACATGCTGGGATCAGTAAAGGTCAAGCGCTCAACAAACCACTTATTCGCTTTAATAAACACCCAAATGGCTTTGAAACTGATGGTTTTATTAGTGATGATAATGCCATTGCCGGTACTTATTTACATGGCTTGTTCGACAACGCAGCTACTACGGAGCTGCTATTAAAGTGGCTAAAACCAGACAGTGACATTAATGCCATCAGCATTAATGAGCATCGCGAACGCCAGTTAGAACGGCTCGCTGATATGTGCCAAACACATTTAAACATTGAACAAATTATTAAAATTTACCAAGGACATAACAATGACTGAATCAACAAACGACAAGCACCAACAGCGCCAGCAAAAAGTAAAAGAACAGGTTGATGCTCGTGTAGCAGCAGCACAGCAAGAAAAAGGTATTTTTCAGGTTATTACCGGTAATGGCAAAGGTAAATCTACTTCTGGATTTGGTGTGGTTGCACGCTGTGTTGGCCATGGTAAAAAGGCGGCCGTGTGTCAGTTTATTAAAGGTACGTGGGAATGTGGTGAACGTAATTTACTGCAAGGGGCTGGGGTCGAATTTGCTGTTATGAACACTGGTTTTACTTGGGATACGCAAAATAAAGAGGCTGATACCGCGGCAGCGCAAGCAACATGGCAAGAGTCAAAGAGGATGCTAAGCGACAGCAGTATCGACGTGGTATTACTTGATGAGCTCACCTATATGGTTACTTATGGCTATGTCGACCTCGATGAGGTTGTTGCTGCAATTAGCAACCGACCTGCAATGCAGTCGGTGATAGTGACTGGTCGTGCTGCGCACCGCACCTTAATTGAACTGGCCGATACGGTAAGTGAAGTACGAAATGTAAAACATGCATTTGAGTCGGGCGTAAAAGCACTAAAGGGCTTTGATTACTAATGTTAAAACGCATTGTTGTTGGGCTGTTATTGTTTGCAGTTAGTGCACCCCAAGCCTTAGCCGACAAGCCGCTTCGTATTGTGGCTCTAGCGCCACACATAGTCGAAAATTTATATGCCATTGGGGCGGGTGATCTAATAGTGGGCACGCTGGATTACGCAGATTACCCACAAGAGGCGACTAAAATTGAGCGTATCGGCGGCTATAATGGTATTTCTATCGAAAAGTTACTCATGCTCAAGCCTGACATGGTGATTGCGTGGAAAAGTGGTAATCAGGCTGAAGATTTAGCACAAATAAAGCGTTTAGGAATTGAATTATATTTAAGTGATCCAAGTTCTATTGAAGGGGTTGCCTCGGAAATACTAAAACTAGGTCAAATAACGGGCCATATTGAGCAAAGTAAACAAGTAGCCGAGACATTTACAGCCAAACTCAACGCAATTAAAGTTACCCAGAAAGATAAAACCACGCTTACTGGGTTTTATCAGTTGTGGCCTGAGCCTATGATGACTGTATCAAAAAATACATGGATCAATCAGTTAATCGAAACGTGCCAAGTAACCAATGTATTTGCAAACAGCGACACCGATTACCCACAAATTAGCATCGAAAACGTGATAGTTACTAAGCCACAAGTTATTATTATTCCTGATGAAAAATCAAAAAGGGTAATGCCTACGGTAAATTGGCAGCAGTGGCCTGAAATTCCTGCGGTAAAGTATGAGCAGTTTATTAGCGTCAATGCTGATTTATTACATCGGTTTACCCCCAGAATGTTGGATGGATTAGCGCAGATGTGTGACAAAGTTGATATATCTAGAGAATTTATTAAGAGTCAATTATGAGCAACTGGTCATCTTTTTTAAACCATGAACTTAGCCAAACATATATGCAGCAAACCCTTGAATATATTGCGAATAAACGAGCCGAAGGCACTGCTGTATATCCGCCAAAATCACAGGTGTTTAGCGCATTTGATGCAACTCCACTTAGCGACATTAAAGTGGTTATATTAGGTCAAGACCCTTACCATGGAGAAGGGCAAGCGCATGGTTTGTGTTTTTCAGTATTGCCTGAGGTTAAAAAGCTCCCGCCTTCGCTTAAAAACATTTATAAAGAGTTAGTAACTGATATTAATGGCTTTACCACGCCAGAACACGGCTATTTACAAGGCTGGGCAGAGCAAGGTGTATTTTTACTCAATACTGTATTAACCGTAGAGCAAGGGCAAGCCCATTCCCATAAACACTTAGGTTGGGAGCAATTTACCGATAATGTGATTGCTCATATAAATGAACACTGCCAAGGTGTGGTGTTTATTTTATGGGGCGCACATGCACAAAAAAAAGGTAAAAGTATTGATCGCCAGCGCCATCATGTATTGGCAGGGCCTCATCCTTCGCCGCTTTCAGCGCATCGCGGCTTTTTTGGCTGTCAGCACTTTTCAAAAACCAATGAACTGTTAATAGCGCAAGGAGCGCAGCCCATTAATTGGCAAGTATAGGGTAATTGGTATTAAAAAAGGCTTTCATAAATGAAAGCCTTTTTAGTTGCTGTTGTTGATTAAAACTCTAATTCATCAATAGCAATACTATCAGCAAAATAGTCGAGCTCTTGTAGTTCTTTGCGCAAACGTTGCTTATCTTTTATTGCTTCTATTTCACGCCATTTTCTTTTTTTATTTTTTTGAGAGGTTTTTTTCGATGTATCAGAACCTTCTAATATCTCTATTATTTCGTTTAGGCTATCCATTGATTATCTCCTATTGACCACTTTTTGAACCTCGGCAGTATCTATACCACAGCTATTAATAAAATAGAATATAAATGTGACGAAACTGTTACTGATGGGTGGTATTTTGATGAAGATCAATACAAAAAGAACGTAAATGGGGACAAGTCGAGTATTTAAAGTAAATCGCAGACATAAAAAAACGCCGCTAAAAAGCGACGTTTCTTAACTCATTAAACAGCTGTTAGTTACATCGCTTTAAAGCGTGCCTCTAGTTGCTCTTGCGCATCTGCAAATGAGCGAATACCTTCAGCTAGTTTCTCAGTAGCCATGGCATCTTGGTTATGTAACCAACGGAACTGTGCTTCGCTAAGTGGCTCTGGTTTTGGCTCTTTAGCAATATCGCTTTCTAGTAAGTATTCTTGTGCGTCTTCTAAATTACCTAGCTCTTCTAAAAGATTAGGGCTAATTGTTAGCTTATCGCAACCTGTAAGGGCAATAATTTCACCGGTATTACGAAAGCTTGCGCCCATAACAACCGTTTTGTAATCGTGACGTTTGTAAAACTCAAAAATACTACGCACCGATTGTACGCCAGGATCTTGTAGCGGGTCGGTTGGTTTTTCCATACCGTTTGCTACGTGCCAATCTAAAATTCTGCCAACAAATGGCGAAATTAAAAATACGTTTGCATCAGCACAGGCACGGGCTTGAGCATCACTAAATAAAAGCGTTAAGTTACATTTAGTGCCTTCTTTTTCTAACTGTTCTGCGGCTTTAATGCCTTCCCAAGTAGAGGCAACTTTAATTAAAATCTTGTCTTTGCTTACACCTTCTTTCTCGTAAAGGCTTAGTAAAGTATGTGCTTTATTAATTGTTGCTTGGGTATCAAATGATAAACGTGCATCAACTTCAGTAGAAATATAACCCGGAACAATTTCGCTAATTTCTTTACCGAGTAATACTGCAAAATAGTCACAAGCCAGCTCTAGTTGTTTTGCAGGCTGTTGCTCGGTTTCTTTAGCGTATTGCCATGCTTTATCTAGATAAGGTTTGTAAGCTTCAATCTCGCTCGCTTTTAAAAGCAGCGATGGATTGGTAGTCGCATCTTCAGGTTGATGTTTTTTTATAGCTTCTATATCGCCCGTGTCGGCCACGATAGAAGAGTGTTGTTTAAGCCTTTGTAGAGCGCTAGTCATTTGCTTTTCCTCATTCCAAGCAAGTTAAAAGAAAATCTAAACTACCTTAATATAGCTATACTGCAACAGTGTGACAATGCTTGATAGGTCTTATGTCCTTATCAATGAAAAAACGGTAACGGTTGAGTTTTAGGTAGGATAATTTTAAACAAAACGTGCTTTTCGTCTCATTTAATGTTGAAATTGACATTAAATAATTTACAAGTCAATAGCTAACTATGATCACTGTTATTTCACCAGCAAAGAATCTTGATTACGACACGCCACCCGCAACAGATAAGTTCACTCAACCTGAATTACTTGAGCACAGCGAAGCGCTCATGAAAGTATGCCGTGAATTAACTCCTGCGCAAATTGGCAGTTTAATGAAAATTAGCGATAAGCTCGCGGGCCTTAATGCAGCACGTTTTAGTGAGTGGGCGCAACCGTTTACTACGAGTAATGCTAAACAAGCGGTGCTTGCCTTTAATGGCGATGTATATGGCGGTTTAGATGCCGACACCCTAACGGCTAAGCAACTTGATTATGCTCAAGAGCATTTACGTATACTCTCGGGTTTATACGGATTATTAAAACCACTTGATTTAATGCAAGCCTACCGCCTAGAAATGGGTACAAAGCTTGAAAACAGCCGTGGTAAAAACCTATATGAGTTTTGGGGCAGTATTATTGCTAATGAACTTAACGACGTTTTAGCGGCACAAGATGCACAATACTTAGTTAATTTAGCGTCTAACGAATACTTTAAAGCGGTAGATAAAAAAACGCTTAACGCACAAATTATTACGCCACATTTTAAAGACTGTAAAAACGGCCAATATAAAGTGATTAGCTTTTACGCTAAAAAAGCGCGCGGCATGATGGCGCGTTACCTTATCGAAAACCAAGTCACGCAATTAAGTCAGCTTAAAGAGTTTACCGTGGCCGGTTATTACTTTAGCTCAGAAGCAACCACTAAAGAACTTGAACCGGTATTTTTGCGCGAAGAGCAAAGCTAACACACTTTTTTAAAATGTTTAAAAAGCCATGCATTGCATGGCTTTTTATTTTGGCGCTATTTTTGCAGGCCTTAGGTTATTAACCCAAACTAAGGTATAAAAACAAATGCTCTCAATTCCCTCAATTACAGAAGCCGAAAAACTCATAGAAGAGAAGCTCGGCGGTTGGTTTGATGTTGTTATAAGTCATATCCCTAACTTTATAGTCGCGGTGATTATTGCGATTATATTTTCATTTATTGCCCGCCTTGCAGGCAAAGGAATGAAAAAAGTATTGCGTCGTTCCCTCGATTCTACTCAAATTGCCGACTTAATGGCCTCCATTTTTAAAGTCATTGTTTTGAGTGTAGGAGTCTTTATTGCCCTTGATTTTATGGGCTTAAAAAGTACCGTTACGTCACTACTTGCGGGTGCAGGTATTGTTGGTCTCGCCATTGGTTTTGCTTTTCAAGATATGACCGAAAACCTAATTGCGGGTATTGCTATGGGTATTCGAAAACCGTTCAAAGCGGGTGATGTTATCGAGACCGATAACGTATTTGGTTCAGTGCATTCAATAAATTTACGTAACACACTAATAGAGAGCTTTTACGGGCAGTTGATACTGGTTCCTAATAAAATACTATTTAGAAATGTACTGCGTAATTACAGCACTTTAGGGGTCAGAAGAATAGAAGTACCCGTAGGTATTTCTTACGCTGACGATATAGAAAAAGCCAGTGAAGTTATTGTCGAAAAAATTAATCAATTCGACTTTGTGATCCGCAAAGATGAGACCGCGGTGTACGCAGAAGGCTTTGGTGATAGCAGTATAAACTTATTGGTATGGTTTTGGATTAAATACCCTGGTGAGCCCGATTTTATGACGGTGCGTCACAAAGGTGTTGTGGCAGTAAAGCAAGCACTCGATGCTGCTGATATAAGTATTCCGTTTCCTATTCGTACGTTGGATTTCGGTATTAAAGGCGGTGAAAAACTCGATGCCATGATAAGCGATAAAATAAGTCAGCAGTCAACTAGTAAAGAGGCTGATAGCAACACTGATACAAGCCAGGAAAGCAATTAATTTTAAATTTACAAGGGTAAAGCGGTAGGAAAAACTTACTGACTATCAGCGCGTTTTTACAAAGTAAAAACGCGCTTTTTATTATAATTAATTGATGTTCGGAAGTAACTAAAGCCTTGCGTTGACTAATTTAAAAGAGTCTCAATTAGAAAACTATATCGATAAGGTTTCTCATTTCAAAATAGATTATTTAATTAATCGAATATGTTCTCAAGCTTGATGCAAGCCCTATATAGAAGTGTCTTTGAGTAAAGGATTCAATGGTATAAGTAGCTGCAATGAGCGTCGCGATTGGCGCGTAAACTAAAAGGCTTTTAATCAAGCTATTTATACTGGCTCGGGAGTATGTTCTGCATTAAATTATATCTTGCAGGCCATAAAAAGCGCCGCTTGTGTTGGAGCAACAAGCAGCGCTGAAGAATAAGTTAAGAAGGAGGTGTATTAAATAACACTAATTTTGTTACGAATGACTTTAACCCCATCCATATTTTCTAAAAACTTTTGAGCAAGAGCACGTTCAAAACCGCTATTAGCTTTGCCTTTGAGTTCAACGTCGCCATTTTCAACCTGTACGTTTAAATTTTTTAATTCTAGGTTTGGGTTAGTACGTAATTCATGAGTAATAGATTGCTGTAAAGTAGCTTGTGTGGCCACACTACTCACTATCGCTAAATGCGTTGCTGCACTAACTTTAAAAGCAGAGACTAATAAAAATAAACAACAAAACGAAATAAAACCGATAGTAAATTTAATTCGACTCATAACTATATCCTTAGTGTGTTTTGAAAAATTATCGCCGTTATTTGGCGTTTTAATACTCATATATTGACTAGGGTTACAAGTTTCATTCCAAATTTAACTGTTTGAAATAATTGGGTATTTTATTAAGTGGTTATTCAGCTAAGTAGTTTTTACATATTACTCTGAATTGCTTACTCACTGTTTTTAAGCCACAAAAAAGCCGACAAACGTCGGCTCAATCAAATATATTCAAGCTAGAGCTATTTTTTCTTCTTAGCTTTGGCTTTTTTCTTCGCTTTCATTTTTACTGGATCTTTACGCTTTTTAACTGGTGGCTTAGCTTCTTTATGTTTTGGCTCTAATCCTTTAAATACACGGCGTTTTAGCTTCTGCTCTATGTAACGTTCTACTTTGTAAAGGATGCCAATATCGTGTGCTTCAATTAGTGAAATTGCTATGCCTTTTTTACCCGCGCGACCTGTACGGCCAATACGGTGTACGTAAACATCTGCAGTGCGAGGCATATCAAAGTTAATTACGTGGCTTATATCAGCTACATCAATACCACGCGCGGCTACATCGGTCGCGACTAAAATGCGGGTTTTGCCACTGTGGAAATTTTCCATCGCTTTCATGCGTTTATCTTGTGGCATTTCACCACGTAGCCACGCAGCTTTAACGCCGTTATTGGTTAGTTCACCAATAAGGGTTTCAAGGCGCTCACGAGTTTTTACAAACACAATCGCTTTACTAACATCAGGGCCGTTTAAGGTGTTAACTAATAGCTCAAGCTTGTGATGGTAATCGTCAGCTAAATGAACCCATTGATGTATTTTAGCTTTTTCTTTGCGTGATGATTCGGCTTCAAGTAGAGCCGGGTCGTTTAAAATACGCTCTGCAAATAATTCTACGCTGTCACCTTCAAGAGTAGCTGAGAATAAAAAGCACTGACGACGGTTTTTAGCTTCATCACAAATACGCAGCATTTCTTTACGAAAGCCCATGTCGAGCATGCGGTCGGCTTCATCAAGAATGAGCATTTCTACGTTTTCTGCGTGGAAGTTTTCAGTTTCCAAATACTCCATTAAACGCCCAGGTGTGGCGATTAAAATGTCGTTATTATTTTCAAAAATTTCTTTGTGTGTACCGTAATTAATACCGCCGGTAACCACCCCAATTTTTAAGTGGGTTTGTTTTGCAAGTAACTCACATTGTTCATGAATTTGATAAGCAAGCTCGCGAGTTGGGGTCATAATTAATACCCGTGCAAAGCCCGGATCACGACGCGGGAAATCCATTAAATATTGAATTGCTGGAATTAAGAATGCCGCCGTTTTACCCGTACCTGTCGGTGCAGACGCTAAAATATCACGCCCTTGCAACGCCTCAGGAATGGCTTGTTGTTGAATGCTAGTAGGGGTTTCAAAACCCATTTTATTAATAGCATTGAGTAGCTTATTATCAAGATCAAATTCAGAAAATTGCATAGAGTGTCAAAAATAGGGGACAATTGCCGTTAATTATACGCACTTAAATCTACTTGGTGAATGAAAAGGTGAAAAAATGTCTGGTTTTGCATTTAAACAATTTAAGGTTGAGCACGACCAGTGCGCCATGAAGGTATCTACCGATGGTATTTTACTTGGAGCATGGGCTGATTTAAGCGGTGCAAGTTCGTTATTAGATATTGGCACAGGTACGGGGTTGTTGGCGTTAATGTGTAAACAGCGAGTGCCAGATTTAAAGGTGAGTGCGGTTGAGGTTGATAAGGCCGCCTACCAGCAAGCTGTACAAAATTGCCAGCAAAGCCCTTGGCCAGACATTAGCATTTATCACCAGTGTGTACAGCAGTTTGCGGCTGAGACTAAATTTGATTGCGTTATATCTAATCCACCTTATTTTAATCACAGTTTAAAAAGTGATAATGCAGCACGCAATGCCGCTCGCCATACCGATGGTTTAAGCTTTGCAGAACTAATTGCTGCGTTTAAACGCTTAACGCATAAGCAAGCACGTTTTAATTTAATTCTGCCTAGTGAAGAGGCACAGTTATTTATAACCTTGGCGCAGCAGCAAGGGCTGTATTTAAGCGCGCATTGCCAAGTAAAAACCACACCGAGTAAAGTGTTCAGCCGCAGCTTAATGCGCTTTAGCTCAATCAAAACAGAATTAGAGCAATCAGTGCTTTGCATAAAAGATGAAAACAACACCTACACAGATGATTATGTCGGGCTTTGCAAAGCATTTTATTTAAAGATGTAAGCTATTTATTGAGCTTGGTTATCTAGTAAAAAAGGATAATTTACCCATTATGCATACGTATTCAGTTTTTATTTAATCAATCACCAGACTAGTGTTAACCACTTGTAAATAACGTCGAGTATGTTGCTTAACTCGCTCAACACTTGGAACACACACTATGAAGCTGAATAAAATAATCACCACTGCAGGATTGAGCCTTGGCTTAACTTTACCAAGCTTAGCTATGGCTGCACCTACAACATTTGTGCATCTATTCGAATGGAACTGGCAAGATATAGCTCAAGAATGTGAACAGTTTTTAGGGCCCAAAGGATATGCTGCTGTACAGGTATCTCCGCCTAACGAGCATATTACAGGTAATCAATGGTGGACTCGCTACCAACCTGTGAGCTACCAACTGCAAAGCCGTGGCGGGAACCGGACGCAGTTTATAGATATGGTTAATCGATGTAATTCGGCAGGCGTAGATATATATGTTGATACCCTAATAAACCATATGGCTGCAGGTAATGGTACTGGTACCGACGGTAATAACTTTGGTAATAAACAATATCCTATTTACAGCCCACAAGATTTTCACCAAAGCTGTTCAATTAACCCTGAGGATTACGGTAATAATCGCTATCGTGTGCAACATTGCGAGCTGGTAGGGCTTGCCGATTTAAATACCGCTTCAACTTATGTGCAAAATACGTTAGCGGCATATATTAATGACTTACAAGCCTTAGGAGTTAAAGGCTTTAGGTTTGATGCTGCTAAGCATGTTGCTGCAAGTGATATTCAAAGTTTAATGGCAAAAATAAATGGCTCGCCAGTGGTTTTTCATGAGGTGATAGATCAAGGTACTGAAGCGGTAGATGCCTCAGAGTATTTAAGTACAGGTTTAGTTACTGAGTTTAAATACAGTACACAGCTTGGTAATACATTTAGAAATGGCTCGCTTGCGTGGCTAAGTAATTTTGGTGAAGGTTGGGGTTTTATGCCAAGTTCATCAGCTGTGGTATTTGTTGATAACCATGATAACCAACGTGGGCATGGTGGTGCGGGTAATGTAATTACTTTTGAAGATGGCCGTTTATACGACCTAGCTAACGTCTTTATGTTGGCGTATCCGTATGGGTACCCAAAAGTCATGTCGAGTTATGACTTTCATGGTGATACCGATGCAGGTGGGCCAAGTGTGCCAGTGCACAACAATGGTAACTTGGAATGTTTTGCAAGCAAATGGAAGTGTGAGCATCGTTGGTCGTACATTGCTGGTGGTGTTGATTTTAGAAATAACACTGCCGATAACTGGGGTGTAACAAACTGGTGGGATAACACCAATAACCAGATTGCATTTGGGCGAGGTAGCTCAGGCCATATGGCAATTAATAAAGAAGACTCAACTTTAAATGCAACAGTTCAAACAGATATGGCTGCTGGGCAGTACTGTAACGTATTAAAAGGTGAGCTTTCGGGTGATGCTAAAAGCTGTAGTGGTCAGGTTATTACAGTTAATAGTAACGGCACTATTAATCTAAATGTGGCGCCATGGGATGCCATGGCTATTCATAAAAATGCTAAATTACTACAAGGCTCGCTTCCTAATAACGGTGGTGATTGGCAAAGAACCGTTGTTTTTATCAATGCGCAAACACAAAGCGGGCAAGATATGTTTGTTCGTGGTGGAATAGATCACATTTATGCGAATGCAAACCTTGGTAGAAACTGCCAAACAACGAACATTGAATGTGCCATGCCTATTCGTCACAACAATTTAAAAAACAACACCACTTTGCCTTGGAAAGCAAACGATAATTACCTAGATTGGTATGGTATTGAGCAAGGTCAAAGCAGTGAGGCGCAAGGTACCGCGATGGATTGGACTACTAATATATGGCCTAGTGAATATGGCGCGCAAAAAACGGTAGATAATGATGGTTTTGGCGTTACACCACTTAACATATGGGGCGAACACTACTGGATGCTTGATGTTGATATGGATTGCAGTAAAGCCGTTAACGGCTGGTTTGAACTCAAAGCATTTGTAAAAAATGGCCCTGAGTGGGAGGGCGATATAAATCAAGCAAACACCCCATATGCAAGCACTAACCATATGGCCCAGTGCGGCAAAATTAATATGTTTGAATTTAATAGCTCAAGTGTAGAGGTACGTGATTTTTAAATATGCACTTTTAATCATGTACTTTAAAACGTGATTATTATTTAAAAACCAAGTGTGTTAAAACGCACTTGGTTTTTATTTTTTACATGCACCTAATTAGCTATGTAATTTCATAGTGTGTTTATAAATCAGCTGGTATTATCGTTTTATTCGCTATTTAAAATTAAAGCAACTCAATGAAAAACTTTAATAAACTAACTTTGCTAAACACTCTCGCTGCAGCTTTATTTATAAGCCATAGTGCGCATGCAAACATGAGTCCTGTAGGGCTTTGGAAAACCATTAATGAAGACACCAAAGAAGCAAAGTCGTACGTACGCATTACTGAACAAGATGGGGTACTGACTGGCAAAATTGAAACAATACTCAATAAAAATAAGCAAGATGCGCTTTGCAGCGAGTGTGGTGGTGATAAAAAGAATCAGCCGATGCTAGGCATGACCATTATTGAAAACGTAACTTATGCAGGTGACGGTAGTTGGGAAGACGGTGAAATGCTCGACCCAAATAACGGTAAGACCTACAGCGTGCGTTTAACACCGCAGCAAAATGGCGAAAAACTTGAAGTGCGCGGTTATGTGGGCTTTTTTTACCGTAACCAATACTGGTTAAAAGTAGAATAGTTAAGTATTAAAAAGCGCTGCATAGCAGCGCTTTTTGCAAAAGTGCACAGTTACAGGGTTTCAGCGTACTCTGTCATCACCTGTTCTACCCAGGTGGCAATTCGTTCATCGCTTAGCTCGTACTGACTATCTTCGTCTAATGCTAAACCAACAAATTGTTTACCGTCTTCGGTAAGGGCTTTAGAGGCTTCAAATTCGTAATTACTGTCGTTAGGCCAAAAGCCAAGTTGAGTAATGGCTTGGGCATTTATTTCATCATGAAGCATACCTAATGCGTCTTGAAACCATTGGCCATATCCTTGCTGGTCGCCCATACCAAATAAGGCTATGGTTTTACCATTTAGGTCAACGTCTTTTATGTCGTCCCACTTTGATTCCCAATCTTCTTGAATTTCGCCAAAGTCCCACGTAGAAATACCAAAAATGATAAAGTCATATTGCTCAGCGTTTTTAAGCGGCTCGTCTTTAATATTATGTAAGCTGACAATGTCGGCGCCTATAATGTCGCGTATTTTTTCTGCCGCCATTTCGGTATAGCAGGTAGTAGAACCAAAAAATAAACCAATCTGCATCGTATTTATCACTGTGTAATTGCCTGTTATGATAGGCTCAAGTTTACCGTAAGGTATTTTTAATTGATACCTTCTCCCGTGGTATTACCAACATGAGATCACAACGTGACAACGCTATCTGACGATTTATCTGAACAAAATAATGAGCTAAGCAGCAATAGCGACTTTTTAGAAACCTTTCTTGATAGCCTCTATTTAGAGCAAGGCGTAAGTGAAAACACGCTGAGCGCTTATCGCAGTGACTTAGATAAGTTTTGCCAATTTTTAAAAGGCGAAAACTTAATGACGGTAACCAGCCTCGACGTTGAAAGTTACTTGGCACATCGTGTTGATTTAGGGCTAAAGCCACGCAGTACTGCACGCAGTATTAGTGCATTAAAACGTTTTTATCAGTACTTTGTACGCGAAAAAATAATTAGCGACTCACCTATGGTCAATATTGCTCAGCCTAAAGCGGGGCAATCATTACCAAAAACGCTTTCTGAGGCCGAAGTAGAGGCGCTATTAAGTGCCCCCAATACAGAAGAGCCAATGGGGCTGCGCGACAAAGCCATGCTCGAGCTCTTGTATGCAACGGGTTTGCGGGTAACTGAGCTGGTAGGGCTGAGAATGGAGCAAATAAATTTGCGCCAAGCTGTGGTGTTTGTAAAAGGTAAAGGAAATAAAGAGCGATTAGTGCCTTTAGGTGAAGAGGCTATGTATTGGCTGGAGCAATTTTTAAAGCTTGGGCGAGCACAAATGATAAAACATGCCACCGATTTTGTATTTCCCTCTAAACGTGGGGTGGGCATGACACGACAAACTTTTTGGCATCGGATTAAACACTATGCTATTTTGGCATCCGTTGAGTCGCCGTTATCACCTCACACCTTGCGACATGCATTTGCAACGCATTTATTAAATCATGGGGCTGACTTGCGTGTGGTGCAGATGATGCTTGGCCACAGCGACCTATCAACTACCCAAATTTATACGCATGTAGCGAATGAGCGATTAAAATCGGTGCATGCTGAGCATCATCCTCGTGCTTAAGCGAATTTTTTTGTCACTAAGCCGGTCATATAGACACGATAAGATAAGTATTTTTAGGATAGAGAACCCGTTATGAAAAAATTAATGTTAGCAGGTGCCATGTTGTGCACTAGTTTGAGCGCTTTTGCTAATGGTGTTGCAGTAACACCCGATGCCAATGATCCTATTGTGACAAAATTTGCCGCGCTAGGAGTAACTGTTAAACAAATTAACCCAAGTCCGGTTGCGGGCTTAAAAGAATTGATCACCAATAAAGGGGTGCTGTATGCAAGCCCTGACGGTCAGTTTTTAATGCAAGGTACGCTAATCGATTTAAACAACCGTAGTAATTTAACTGAGCAAGCACTTAATGGTGTGCGTCAATCAGGGTTAAAAGAATACGAAGATTCAATGATTGTGTATAAAGCGCCAGAAGAAAAACACAGCATTACCGTGTTTACTGATATTAGCTGTGGTTACTGTCGTAAATTACACCGTGAGCTTGATGACTTACTTGAGTCGGGTATTACGGTTAAATACCTAGCATTTCCACGTGGCGGCCTGCAAGGATCAGGTTATGCCGATTTAATGAATGTGTGGTGTGCTAAAGATCAGCAAGAAGCACTTACTGAAGCTAAATCTGGTGCAGATACACAAATTGTAAAAGACTGTAGCGCACCCGTTGCAGAGCATTACCAATTAGGGCAAAGCTTTGGAATTAGTGGTACACCGGCTATTATTTTAGAAGATGGCACGATGATCCCAGGCTACCAACCAGCTGCCGCATTAAGCGCTGCGCTTGAGGCGAATAAAGCAGGTTAATTAAAAACCTGAGTACCTGTTTAAAAAGGCCTTTATGGCCTTTTTTTGTCTTTTTGTTATGAATATCATAAGTTAAAAACCAGCATGAAAAAAATGATCATTGCGCGAGAACCCGTTGACGACTCTCATCTACCTAGTCATCTACATCCTGTTATTAAGCAAATTTATGCCACGCGTAACGTCTGCCATGCTGATGAATTAAATAATAGTGCGGCCACTTTGCTCGACTTTAAGCTATTTAAAGATATAGACAAAGCCAGTCAACTATTAATTGATGCACTGCATGCACAAAGTAAAATACTAATTGTTGGCGATTTTGACGCCGATGGCGCAACCAGCACCGCCACCTTAATGCAAGGGTTGGCCATGTTTGGCTTTACCCATTTAGATTATTTAGTGCCAGACCGCTTTAGTTTAGGTTATGGCTTAAGCCCAGCATTGGCTGAGCAAATAGTCACTATGCAGCCCGATTTAGTGATCACCGTAGATAACGGTATATCGTGTATTGCAGGGATTGATATTGTTAAAGCCGCAGGCATTAAAGTGCTGGTTACAGATCATCATTTACAAGGCGAGCAACTGCCTAATGCCGATGCTATTGTTAATCCTAATCGTCATGACTGTGATTTTCCCTCTAAGTCGATAGCTGGTGTTGGTGTGGCGTTTTATTTGCTTATCGCATTGAGAAGTGCGCTGCGTGAACAAGGCTACTTTAACCAACATCCTATGCCAAATATTGCTGACTTACTCGATATTGTAGCCCTTGGTACGGTGGCCGATGTGGTAGCCCTTGATTCAAATAACCGTACATTAGTGCATCAAGGCTTGGCACGTATTCGCAGCGGTAAAACCCGCCCAGGTATCACCGCACTGATTGAAGTGGCTAATCGCAATGCAGCTCGTTTGAGTGCCAGCGATTTTGGCTTTTCATTGGCGCCACGTTTAAATGCAGCAGGGCGTTTAGATGATATGAGCCTAGGTATAGCTTGCTTACTTAGCAACGACATAAATCAAGCAAGGCGCATAGCCGGTGAGCTTGACAGCTTAAACTTTGCCAGACGTGAAATTGAGCAAGGCATGCAAGTAGAAGCGCAAGCCGTGCTCGATAGGCTAGCATTTAAAGAAGATAGTGTGCCTGATGCTATTTGTTTGTATCAAGACGATTGGCATCAAGGTGTTATTGGCATTTTAGCGGGGCGCTTAAAAGAAAAGTACCACCGCCCAACCGTGATATTTGCGGGTGGCGAAAACGGTGAAATAAAAGGTTCATGTCGCTCTATTGAAGGTTTGCATATGCGCGACCTGCTTGAGGGGTTAAACACCGCGCAGCCCGGTTTAATTAATAAATTTGGCGGCCATGCAATGGCGGCAGGTTTAAGTATTAACGAGCAGCAATTTCCTGAGTTTAAACGTGCGTTTGATAGTGCGGTTAGTGAGCAACTCAGTGAAGAAAGTAAACGTTGCATTGTGTTTACCGATGGTGAGCTACCTAACGACTGCTTTAGCATGGACTTTGCCCAGCTTTTAAAACAATCGGGCCCGTGGGGGCAGCAGTTTTCTGAGCCGATATTTGAACACACCTTTGAAGTAATCCAGCAGCGTATTGTGGGTGAAAAACACTTAAAGCTGGTATTAAAGCATCAGTCTGCACGCTTAGTTGACGCCATAGCCTTTGGGATTGATGTAAAAGCGTGGCCAGATACCGAGGCGCAGTTTGTTAAAGTAGCGTATCAGCTCGATATAAATGAATTTAGAGGTAAATTTAGTTTACAACTTATAGTTAGAGAGCTTGAAAAAGTGGGCTAAAAAATATCTTCAAACCATGCATAAAAGGCTAATAAAACGCGCGGTTTTTTGTTAAAATCGGGCGTTTTTATTATTTAATGATTTTTAATTGCGCTCGGTCTCTTTTTTAAGTGCGCAATAACCTAGCCATTTTGGAGTAATGTACATGTTTGAAGTGAATCCTGTGATTAATCAAATCAAGGAAATTCGCGAACGTACTGAACTGCTTCGGGGGTACCTTTGACTACGCTCTTAAACAAGAACGTTTAGAAGAAGTTAACGCCGAACTTGAAGATTCAGCCGTATGGAATGAGCCTGAGCGCGCACAAGCCCTTGGTCGTGAAAAGTCAGCACTAGAAGCCGTGGTTGAAACAATCGATAACCTTGTTGCTGGTACTGACGATGTTGAAGGTTTAGTCGAGCTTGCTGTTGAAGCCGAAGATCAAGACACCTTTGATGAAGCACAAAGCGAACTAGCTGATTTAAACCAGCAGCTTGAAGGGCTTGAGTTTCGTCGTATGTTTTCAGGCTCTCACGATTCAAACGATGCCTACCTTGATTTACAATCAGGCTCTGGCGGTACAGAAGCACAAGACTGGTGTAATATTTTACTGCGTATGTACTTACGCTGGGGTGAAGCAAAAGGCTTTAAAGTAGAGCTAGTTGAAGCGACCGATGGTGATGTTGCTGGTATTAAGGGTGCAACGGTACGTTTTTCTGGCGAATACGCTTATGGTTGGTTACGCACTGAAACAGGCGTACACCGCCTAGTTCGTAAAAGCCCATTTGATTCAAGTGGTCGCCGCCATACCTCGTTTGCATCTGCGTTTGTTTACCCAGAAGTTGATGACAACATTGAGATTGATATTAATCCGTCTGACTTACGTATAGACGTTTACCGTGCATCAGGCGCGGGTGGTCAGCACGTAAATACCACTGAATCGGCAGTACGTATTACCCACGTACCAACCAATACCGTGGTGCAGTGTCAAAACGAGCGCTCGCAGCATAAAAATAAAGCCCAAGCAATGAAGCAGTTAAAAGCGAAATTATTTGAGCTTGAGCTGCAACAGCAAAATGCTGAAAAGCAAAGCCAAGAAGACAACAAGTCTGATATTGGCTGGGGAAGTCAAATTCGTTCATACGTACTTGATGACTCGCGTATTAAAGATTTACGTACTGGCGTTGAAAACCGTAACACTCAAGCGGTACTCGATGGCGACCTAGATAAATTTATTGAAGCCAGCTTAAAATCTGGTTTATAACCACCAAGCTAAAAAAGAGCTAAAAAATGACTGATCAAATCCAAGACGAAAATAAGTTAATCGCTGAGCGTCGCGGCAAATTAGACGCTATTCGCGAAAATTGCCCAGCCAACGGTCATCCAAACCAATTCCGTCGTGAGCATTACACGGCAGATTTGCAGGCTGAGTTTGGTGATAAGAGTAAAGAAGAGCTAATCGAATTACAGCACGTAGTATCGATAGCAGGTCGTATTCTTGCTAAACGTGGTCCATTTATGTCTATTCAAGACATGAAAGGCCGTGTGCAAGCATATGCCTCAAAAGACGTTCAAAAAGATTTAAAAGCAAAATATGGTCAGCTTGATATTGGCGATATTATTGGTGTTAAAGGCGCGCTGAACAAATCAGGTAAAGGCGATTTATACGTAGAAATGACAGAGTACGAACTGCTGACTAAGTCACTTCGTCCACTACCAGAAAAATTCCATGGCTTATCAGATCAAGAAACTAAATACCGTCAACGTTATGTTGATTTAATAACTAACGAAGCAACGCGTGAAACATTCCGCATTCGCTCACAAGTAGTTGAAGGCATTCGTCGCTTTTTAGCTGACCGCGATTTTATGGAAGTAGAAACGCCAATGCTACAGGTTATTCCTGGTGGCGCGACGGCACGTCCGTTTGTAACGCATCATAATGCGCTTGATATCGACATGTACTTGCGTATTGCACCAGAGCTTTACTTAAAGCGTTTAGTGGTAGGTGGTTTTGACCGCGTATTCGAAATTAACCGTAACTTCCGTAACGAAGGGTTATCGACACGCCACAACCCAGAATTCACTATGATTGAGTTCTACCAAGCGTACGCTGACTACATTGATTTAATGAACATCACCGAAGACATGTTACGTACAGTTGCAACTAATGTACTGGGCAGCCCAATTGTGGTTAACACCACTAAAGATGAAAACGGCGACGTTGTTGATTCAGTAGAGTATGATTTTGGTCAACCATTCACGCGTTTAAGCATGGCAGATGCTATCTTAAAATATAACCCTGAGTTTGATGCTGCGGTATTTAACGACCCAGAAAACCACTTTGAAGAATTAAAAGCGTACGCTAAACAAGTACACGTTAAAATTCCTGAAAACTGCGTATGGGGCCCAGGTAAGTTCTTATGTGAAATATTTGAAGAAACGGCTGAGCATATGCTTATCCAACCTACATTTATCACAGGCTACCCGTGGGAAGTATCTCCACTTGCACGTCGTAACGACGAAAATCCATTTGTAACTGATCGTTTTGAATTTTTTGTTGGCGGTCGTGAATTAGCAAATGGTTTCTCAGAGCTTAACGATGCACAAGATCAAGCTGAGCGTTTTACTCGTCAGGTTGAAGAGAAAGACGCTGGTGATGATGAAGCAATGCATTATGACGAAGACTACATTCGCGCACTTGAGTATGGTTTACCACCAACGGCAGGTGAGGGCATTGGTATTGACCGTTTAGTGATGCTATTTACTGACTCATCAACTATCAAAGATGTTATTTTATTCCCGCACATGCGCCCACAAGCTGACTAAGCTTGAAGGAATAAACTATAAAATTATTAACGCCGCTAATTAGCGGCGTTTTTTTTGCCTTATTGTTTGTGAGACATTGCCTAAACTTTATATTAGGGCTTTTAATTAATAAGTACTACACTGATAATAAAATGTAAGTACAAAGGGATATTAACCTTTAATTCAGTTTCATTATCATAAAGTTGCCTCACTGCTTAGCAACATTAAAGCAGTGCTATAACTTTTTGGTATGATTGTTTTTTAAACATTATGTTGTATTTATGTGAATTTTTTAGCTAAAATATGGCCGAAATTTGTACACGGTCATTATTAGTCGTAAAAATAAAAATTTCTAAAGGACTTAGATAAATAATATGAAAGCTAAACGAGTAGAGTCTTTACCCGATGAGAGCACCACAGAGCAACAGCGACAAGCTTATTACCGCGCGTGTATTGCTGAGTTTCAAAAATTGGGCTACCAAGAGCAATATCTTGCTGAACTTACGGATGAACTAGTGCCAGTGATGGGTGTAAACTCAAGCACTCCAAATACCTAACCTGATTAATTTTCAAACTAATTACACTTTAAAACCAGACATGTGTGCAATCTATAGCCATATAGTCACTTTTGTCAGAAAAGTGTTTGACATATTTTCTGAAATCTTTATTATACGCCCCACAAGACGGAGAGGTGTCCGAGTGGCCGAAGGAGCTCCCCTGCTAAGGGAGTATAGAGTTTGTAGCTCTATCGAGGGTTCGAATCCCTCCCTCTCCACCATTTTTTAAATGGCGAAATCTTGTAAACGTAAAGATGGGCGCATAGCTCAGCTGGATAGAGTACCTGGCTACGAACCAGGCGGTCGGAGGTTCGAATCCTCCTGCGCCCACCACTCTTTACACACTCTGCTTAGAGTTAAAACAAGCAAAAATGAAAGTGGGCGCATAGCTCAGCTGGATAGAGTACCTGGCTACGAACCAGGCGGTCGGAGGTTCGAATCCTCCTGCGCCCACCA
>NZ_JASDDF010000003.1:164617-187733 GCF_030407535.1 Pseudoalteromonas sp. APC 3224
CATTTTCATACATAAGCCGACATTGAGTCGGTTTTTTTGTGCCTAAAATAAAGTGAATATGGGAAAGTAGTAAGCTTCGAACCAGACGGTCAGAGGTTCACTCTTACAAGATACGTCCTGCGCCCAGCACTTTCATACATAAGCCGACATTAAGTCGGTTTTTTTGTGCCTGAAATTTGAGAAGGTTTTTAGCTTTCAGCTTTTAGCTTTCAGTTAAGCCAAACAAACACCCCTGTTAAAAATTTCAGCGTAGACGCAGAACGTGTTCGCGTGAGAAGCGCAGCTTCTAATTAGTTACGTATCCACTTAAAACCATTCACTGCTCTTTAACTTAAGGTGTGGTATTTTAAACACCTTGTTTAAAAGGATCTTGCTGTATGTTTAAAACCGTATTTTTTATATTCTTATTTATTTTAAGCGCACTTTTTACTGTTACCGCACACGCAAATGAGGCTAAACATACAATCGCCGTAGGTGCAGAACAGTTTGCTTTGTACTTACCGCAATTAAAAAATAAGCGTGTAGGGCTGGTGGTTAATCAAACTTCTGTAGTGGGGCAAACGCATTTAGTTGATAGCTTGCTGGCTAAAAACATCAATATTACTAAAATTTTTGCACCTGAGCATGGCTTTCGAGGCGATCATGACGCGGGAGCGCATGTTAAAAACGCCGTTGATAGCAAAACTGGTATCCCGCTTATATCTATTTATGGCAAAAACAAAAAACCAAGTATCGAAGCTCTTAGCAATGTAGATGTTATTATTTTTGATATTCAAGATGTAGGCGTGCGCTTTTATACCTACATAAGCTCTATGCATTACATGATGGAGGCCGCGGCTGAGCAAGGCGTTGGATTTATGGTACTTGATAGGCCAAATCCTAATATTAGCCACATTGACGGGCCAATTTTAGAGCCGCAGTTTAAATCGTTTGTGGGTATGCACCCAATCCCTGTATTACATGGTATGACGGTAGGCGAGCTAGCTAAAATGATCAAAGGCGAGGGCTGGATCAATCAAGCTCATGATTTAAAGCTAAACGTGATCCCTGTTGCAGGCTATACCCGCACAACGCCATACAGCTTGCCGGTAAAGCCAAGCCCTAATTTACCCAACGATCAATCAATAGCGCTGTATCCCTCGTTGTGCTTTTTTGAGGCAACCCCTGTTAGCATAGGTAGAGGAACTGACTTTGCATTTCAGGTTATTGGTTATTCACCAGTAGCACTTGGGGACTTTAGCTTTACCCCGCGCTCAATAAAAGGCGCAGCGCTTAACCCTAAATTTAAAGACCAAATGGTGAAAGGGATTGATTTACGCCATAGTAATATCACAGGCTTAAACTTAAATTATTTAATTAATGCTTACCAGCAACTGACTCAGGCTAAGCAGGTGTTTTTTGAGCGTGCCGACTTTATGGATAAACTCGCAGGAACTGATCAGCTCAGACTCGCCATAGAAGCAGGTGAGTCGGCAGCGCAAATTAAACAAAGCTGGCAAGCGGGGCTTGAGCAATTTAAACAGCAAAGAGCGCCTTATTTGCTCTACCAATAAAGGAATGAGTGTGTATTTAAATTTTTCCGTGTTAGCAAAGCGTACTTTTTTTAACGCACTGACAATTACGCTTTGCTTTATTATTACCGGTTGCAGTGGCGCAAGCAGTGCAATTAAATCTCAGCGCCCGTTTATTCCTAATCAAATACAGAGCCTCGCTAATGCGCAAGTTATTGCTACCTTTCCTGAGTCCAACCCCAGTAGCCGAGAATATGTAAATAATCGTGGGACCTTTAAAGCGTATAAAGGGCGCGGGCAATTATTACTACAAAATGAAAGTGCCTTAAGTGCCGATATTTATATTAATAATAAAAAGTTAGCGCTTGATACCCTGCAAAAAAATACTGAGTATGCCTTTAATTTAGGGCAGTACACTCACAACGGAGTTAACACTTTTAAGGTTGATAACATTCAACCTGCTAACGGTAGTTTAACGCTGCGATTTGCCTTTGCTACTCTAAATAGCTCAGCGGCTAAAACCATTGATTTTAGTGCAGTAGATAAGCTAATAGAAAAAGATGTAAGTGCGGGCTTTCCTGGTGCGGTATTAGCGGTAATTAAAGCGGGTAAGATATTAAAATTAACCGCTTATGGTGATGCCAAGCAATATCAGCAAAATGACTTAATGTTATTACGCCCAGAGCCCATGCAAACAAATACACTCTTTGATTTAGCCTCAAACACAAAAATATTTGCTACTAACTTTGCGTTAATGAAACTAGTAAGCGAAGGGCAATTAAACATAAATAACAGAGTGAGTGATTACCTAACAGAATACCAAGGCGATGGACGAGAGCTGCGCCAAGTTAAAGATTTACTCACTCATAAAGCCGGTTATCCGCCAGTGTTCGACTTTCATCGAAAAGACACCCGCTATGGCGAGGCGTTTTTTTCACAAGCCAGCGAGACCACTAAACAATTACTACTTACCAGCGTACCACTAGCCAGTGAGCCAAGCGCTCAGCATGTTTACTCTGATATTGATTACATGATTTTAGGAGTTTTAATTGAGCGTATTAGCGGCCAACCGCTCGACGAATACCTAGAGCAGCATATTTACGCGCCTTTAAAGCTTAGCAACACTTTATTTAACCCCCTTAAAAAAGGCTTTAATCGTCAGCAGTTTGCCGCCACAGAGCTAAGTGGTAATACCCGAGATGGACGTATTCATTTTGATAATATTCGCACCAATGTGTTGCAAGGGCAGGTACATGATGAGCGTGCTTTTTATTCACTTGATGGTGTAGCAGGCCATGCAGGACTATTTAGTAATGCCCCCGATTTAGCCGTTTTATGCCAAGTGTTACTCAACAAGGGCGGTTACGGCGATAAGCAAATTTTTAATGCCACTAGTTTGGCGCAGTTTTTAACCCCACAAAGTACCGATGAAACCTACGGCTTAGGTTTTCGTCTTGCAGGAAATAATCAAGCGCGGCGCTGGCACTTTGGCCCGTATGCCAGCCCACAAGCTTATGGACACACAGGTTGGACTGGCACAGTAACAGTGATTGATCCCGCTTACGATTTAGCTATTGTTTTACTTACCAATGCACGCCATTCACCAATTAAAGGTAGTGAAAAACGTTATCAGTTTGTAGGTAAAAACTATGAAACAGCTCAATATGGTTCTATTGTTTCATTAATTTATGAGGCGCTGTTAAATCAGTAAACTCAGTGGGTGACTTAATGGTGTAAATCTATTAAGTTAACTGCTTACTATTAACTAACCAAGGCTGTTAAAGCCGAGTTTATTATAAAAATTAAAAAGGTTTGTTTATGCATTGGTATTCTATTTTGCCACCGCTGATTGCCATTATTATTGTGTTTTGGCGCAAAGAAGTCATTATGGCGCTGCTTGTTGCGGTAATTTCATCGGAATTTTTACTCGCATTACAAGGTGAAGGAAATAGCGTATTTACTACGTTTTTAAATAGCATTGAGCGCATAGTTGCTGTGGCCAGTTCTCCTGGTAATACCCGTATACTCATCTTTAGTATTTTAATAGGCGCCTTACTTGCCTATATTCGCGAATCTGGCGGTGTTGCTGCTACTGTTAATTTGCTGATGAACAAAGGCGTTGCTAAAAGTAAGCGCCAAGTGGGCTTTTTAACTATGTTTACCGGCGTTGCGGTATTTATAGAGTCAAACTTAAGTGTGCTTACCTCGGGTATTTTATCTCGCGGCCTGTTCGATAAATTTAAAATGAGCCGCGCGCGTTTAGCTTATATAATCGATAGCACCAGCGCACCTGTATGTATTTTAATATTACTAAACGGCTGGGGTGCATTTGTACTGGGCTTGTTAGGTAATTACGAATTAGGCGAGTCGGCCGTATCGGTGCTGTGGGGCAGTGTAGGCTATAACTTTTACGCCATAATCACTCTGGTTATTGTTTTTTATACCATTGCGTTCGATAAAGTACATGGCCCAATGAAAGTAGCCGAGCAAAAACTAGAGCTACAAACAACCGAGCTAAAAGAAGAAGTAAAAGGCTCTAAAGCACGCTTTATGTTGGTGCCATTACTTACGCTGATTGTGAGCATGGTCGGTTTTATGTTTTATACCGGTAACGGCGTACTTGCCGAGGGCAGCGGTTCAAAATCAGTATTGTACGCCACCGTTTTAGCTATTGTTGTAGCCTATTGTTTAATGATTGGTTCGCGCCAGTTTACCCACCACCAACTTGTTGATACCGGCTTTAAAGGCATGGGCGAATTACTCCCACTGGTAAGTATTGTATTGCTCTCGCTGACCTTGGGCGCAAGCTTAAAAGAGCTAGGCACAGGCGTGTTTGTGGCATCTTTGGTTGGCGATTACTTACCGATATATTTAATAGTGCCAGTGCTATTTTTAACCGGTGCGGTTATGTCGTTTACTACAGGTACATCTTGGGGCACATTTGCCATACTTATCCCCATTGGCGTACCGCTTATTCAAGCGCTTGGTTTACCGCCATCGCTGGTGGTAGGCGCTATTTTAGGTGGCGGGATATTTGGCGATCATTGTTCCCCTATATCCGACACCAGCGCAGTATCAGCCATCGCCTCGGGTTGTGATTTACTCACCCACGTTAAAACCCAATTACCTTATGCGTTAGTGGGTGGCGGCCTAACGTTTATGGCGTACTTAGTAACGAGCTTAATTGTTTTGTAGGTTGGGTAGAGCGTAGCGAAATCCAACAAAGTGAGTGAGTTTAAAGCCTGCAAATCTGCAGGCTTTTTTATAGGTTTACTCTTGAACTTTGAGTTGTTTATTTCCTTCAATATACAGGGTACCTCCATCCCAGCCTTGGTAAGTTCTAGGGTTCATATAATCTATAATGGCATTATCTTTTGGAAAGATACTCATTTTTCCTTTGTACCCTATATCTCCGGATACAAAATATATTTCACCTAGATATTCATTTGCTTCTAAATTTTTATTCTTTTCTATTAAGACAAATACACCGCCGTCTAAACCACTGACCCAAAATGCTTTATCTGGTACTCCACTGGGCTTATTCGGTATCTCAGGCTCGCTTTGTTGAAAATCGCAGGCAGATACAAATATTAAGGTTAATAATAGGAATAGTATTTTTTTCATTTAAACTCTCTCAAGCCTTCAATCTTCAATGTTTTACTTTTGTATTTAACGAATTAAAAGTTATTTGAATTTCGCAGCTTTATTAGGTTTTTTGTTAACTCCTCGAATTGAGACCATATTTGAGGGTTGTTCTTTTGAATACGTCTATGAAATATATATCCTTCGTATCGATGAAAGCTACTTATTATCTCTTGGCCAGATAATAAGTTTAAAGCTTTTATTTCATATGCCTTTAAGTCAATTCCTATAGCTAACTGCTCATATTTATTAAGAATGTTATGAAGTGTATTTTTTGTATCAGGTAGGTTATCCATTTCCCTGATTTCTTTGGCATGGAGTTTACCTGAATACTGTGTATTAAAGGCAGTAATGAATGGGATAATCTTTTGATAAAACTTTCCCCAATATTCTAGAGTTGATTTTACTCTTCCTTTTTTGAGTTAATCATATAAATATAAATGCCAAAAAGAAATGAGAATCCAGTAAACAGTACCGCAACTATTTTGCTTATTTCTATGATGTAATTCCATTTCTCTAGTTCCATTTAAGTATTTAGATTCGAGTTAAGTTTCAGGTTAAGTTAATTAAAAATTAAGCCTTACAATGTTTAGCTCCAGTTCCAGCATGCTTCAGCGCAATAATCTGTCCTTTCCTGTTATGTGCCATAGCGAGTATGTCACCCGTATTTATATTACTTTCAACTGCATGTTTTCCTTTTAAATCACTGAGCAGTGACTGCTTAATTTGTACCAGTACTTCGTCATTGCAGCTGGCTATGTACCAGTCGTTGTCGACCTTTACGAGCGTGCCGTATTCTATATGGTGTTGTTGATGGCGGCGTAAGTCGTTTGCTAGTTGGGTATCGAGCGCGCGTTTTTGTTGCGTTATAGTGCTTGCGTAGTTACCTGTTTGATCTATTTCATGCGTTGTTATAAACGAGTAGTCGTGTATGTCTATGGTGTTTAATACGGTTTTAGGGGCAGTATTTATTACGTTGTTACTGTCGAGAACTATAAAAGCCAGTAAGCCCAGTGCGCAGGTAAGGCTTGTGAGTTGCAGGGCAAAGCCAAGCTTTTTAGGTTGTTTTTGGATTACGCTATGTTTTAACGCCTGTTGCTGAGCATGCGAAAGTCTGGTGCGTGCTTTACGCTCGTTATAATGTTGTGTGAGCTTTTCATCAAACTGCTCATCAGGCTTATTCATTACGTTCTCCTAATAATTGTTTTAGGTTTTGTTTGGCGTAGCGTAGCCTTGTTTTTATGGTTTGGGCGTTGCTTTGCGTTATAAGCTCTATGTCGGCAAGGCTAAAGCCTTCTTGTTGTAATGTGATGGCTTCGCGCTGCACAAAGCTAAGTTGCTTGAGCGCAGCATTAAACGCTTCATAACTTATGTGTGTGTCACCTATATGCGAATCACTATTTGTTAATTCACTTTGATTGTTATTTTGCGCAGGTAGTTGGCTGTTTTCGTCAAGCTCGACAAAGTATTGCTGTTTGCGGTATTCGTCTATTAGGGTGTTACGTGCGAGTCGAAATAACCAGGCTTTAGGCGTGGTTTGTGCTTGGTAAAGGTGGCGCTTTTCAATAACCTTTAGCCATGTTTGTTGGCTTACGTCGTATGCTAAATGTGTATTAGATTGGGTAACTAGGTAGTGATATAAATCGTTGCTGTATAAGGTAATAAGCTGCTCTAAGTGGCGGTTGTCGCCACTTTTTGCATACCGCGCCATGCAGTCTTTGCTTGGCGCTTCAAATAACCATGACTTAATACTCAATAGCATAGGCGCTTATTCCTTTACTGCGAACTGTCTAATTTAAAATCAAGTTGTACGGTTTGACCTGTTTGTAATTGTGCCACACCTTCAATTACTTTTGGACGATATTTCCAGCGTTTAATGGCGCGAAGTGCTTCGCGATCAAATATGCGTTTTGGTTCGGCATTTACTACTGTGGCATCAATCACTTCACCAGTGGGTGAAATATTAAAGCTAAGTTGCACCCAGCCTTCTATACCATCACGTGCTGCGCTAGTTGGGTACTTTGGATTTATGCGCACAATGGGTGAAGCATCTCCCGTAGGGCGGGTCAGTGTTTGCTTCATATCGTTACCAAATCCGTCAATTACTATGGGTGGTGCTGTGCTTATTGCTGTTATTGGCTCATTGCTAGGTGTTACACGTGGTGGTGCTTTAGGCGGCACTTTAGGTGTGGGTGGTGGCGGTATTCTTTTAATATGCGTGGTTTGTTTATCTTCTGGTGCTTGAAAAATCTCAACAGTAATATCATCACCCAATTTTATAGGTGCTCTTTGTTCGCCACTAATTAAGTATTGCATAAAGGCGAATGCAATAAAGGTCATCACAGCACCGCCAATAACAGCTGTTGATGTTTTGAACATGGGGTTTTTAGGAAATTCAAGTGTGTGCATAAGCCGCTCCAAATTAACTTATTATGTTGTTTCAGAGCTATAACGGCTGGCAAATAGAAAAGGGGTTAAATAGTTTTAAAATTTTATTAAAAATACAGGGGGAGTATTTTACCTATATAAAAGGTCTCTTGATTTTTTTATTTTGGGTTGGCTAAAAAGAATGTAGTTATTTTAAGGTTTGCCTGTTATTTTCTATTTTATTTACTCTAGGTAGATGAAATTTAGAGCTTTAAGTTGCTTCCCTGCTGTTGTTAGATTTTACTTCTCAGTAGTGGCGGTGGCAACATTCAGGCATGCTCATTAAAAAGGATTTTATAAATGAAAAAAGCAATATTCGTTTTTTTATTATTTGTTAGTGCGTGTTCATATTTCGAAAGTGAAACAGAGCAAGCTAATCGTTTATCCAAAACACACCAAGTAGACATTCAAGCTGGTGAACCCCGTTTATTTTTCCCTGAACAATTTGCAGTTAGTGATGGAGAGCCTCCAATTCTTGAAATGGAAATGACTACGCTTGCAGATGCTTCTGAGTCACTCGATGGTATTGAGGCCGCATTAACGACCTATCCTCCAGGGTTTGTTGCTGAAGCAATTGACGCTATTTACCTTTCTGGACCTATGCTTATAGAGGGGGCCGCTGCTGGAGGAACCTATTCAAGTAATTCCATAATTCTAGTTAATCTCTCAGGATGGAATGGCACGAATTTTAATTTCGAAAATTCGTTGAAAGGGGTTCATCATGAATTAAGCTCGTTAGTTTATATACGTTCACCTTTCGTTATATTTGCATGGCAAGCTTTGCTGCCAAAAGACTGGAAACCCGCAGCATCTAATTTTGACGCGCTTACAAAGTATAAATCTGCACCCGATTATAACGCAGGCTTTTTGTCTGATTATGGTAAAACCTCTGTCGGAAACGACTTTAATATTTATGCTGAATTTGCCTTTGCTGAACCTGAAAAACTGCGGGAACTTGCCGCTACCTATCCAATAATAGCTAAAAAGTTGAGTTTGTTTATTACCGCGTATACGCAGTTTTCGGCTAAATATCAGCAAGACTTTGAAGATTATTTTGCGAGAACAGGTTTAAGTGATGTTGCTTTACAGCCTGAGAATTTTGAAATGACTATCCATTTAGATTTAAGCGATATTAAGCCACAGATAAGCCAGTAATGTATTAAGTAGTAAAAATAACAAAAAAGAGGGGAGGCTCCCCTTTTTTGTTATGCATTATTAATGCTTTGAATGGAAACTTAATTTTTCACGTCATCTTCGTGAAGATCTTTAAACAGCTCCCCTTGGGGATGCTCAAAAAATTCATCATCATATTCATTTACTACCAACATTTGATCTTGCGCGGTGGTTTCTTCAATGCGCGGATCCATCGTAGCGGCCAGTGGCGAGTTGGTAACATCGGATGTACCGACCACATAATCACTGGGTTCTGGCTGTTCAACTTTTTGTTTAGAGTTAATAAAGGTTAGTAGTAAGTACATAGCCACGGTTAATAGCGAAATTGACGCATACAATGCTTGGTGACCAAAGTAGGTCATCAGCTGTGCGTTAAGTGTTGAGCCTATTGCTGCACCGGCGCCAAAAGCGACTAATAATGCAGATGATACGCCTACGCGCTCTTCGTCCTCAACCCGCGAATTAGCTAGCGCAGAACAAAGCGGATATAAAGTAAACGCAAATAAACCAAAGATAAAAGTGAGTATGTAAGCTGTTAGTTGTGAAGTAGGCAATAAAAACAATGCCAAACTTACAACACCGATAGCTGCTGCATTAGTTCGAATTAATACGCTACGACGAACGCGATCAGAGAGCATCCCCATTGGCCATTGTGCTAACAAGCCAGCAAAAATAGTCACTGACATAAAAATAGCAATTTCTGCGGCGCCAAAGCCAGATAGCTTAGCAAATATAGGCGCTAGGCCATAAAAACTACCATTGATAATGCCTGCAAAGTGCACCGCAGTAAGCGACTGTGGCACTTTTTTAGCGTAATCAAACAGACTCATTTTTATCGGCTTTAACGGTTTAGGGTGAATTCTGCGAGTGATAGAAATTGGAATAATACCGATAGCCAACGCCATGCATACTAAAAATAGCGGTGCATACCCTAGCTCAGGAAATTGTGCGAGCGCTAGTTGGCCTAAAATCATCCCTAAGTAAGAGGTGATCATATAAAAAGAGAAGACTCGCCCGCGAGATTCAGGCGCTGATTGTTCGTTTAGCCAGCTTTCTAGCACCATGTAATTACACATCATCCCTAAGCCAACAAAAAGCCTAAGGCCTAACCATATATATAGATTGTCGCTTACTCCGTGTGCGGCCACACAGGCAGTAACCGCCGCAGTACTTGCTGCAAAGGTTCTGATGTGACCCACCGATTTAATTAAATGATAGCCAAGTTTTGAACCCAGTAATAAGCCAAGGTAATAACACGAGGTCATTAGGCCTATCCAAAACGTAGACGTGCCTTGTTTACCTAAGTAAAGGGCTAAATAGGTTGTAAGTAAGCCGGTACCAATAATTAAAAATAAATTGGCAAAATACAGTGATGGAAATGATTTCATTAAGATGCAAATTATGAGCTAAGACAACTAGATACTAGAGCAAGCATGAAGGTTTTCCAAGCTGTAAAAAATGTGCTCTGTAATAATGATCACGTAACGTAAGAATATAGAGTGTCCGATAAATTATTTATTAATAAAAATAGCTTTGGATAAAATAGCGACCTAAAAATCGGGCGGGTGAGTGCAATGCTAGAATAGCGAGTGTATTGCAGGTATTATGCTTAAAGATAATTTTAAGCATTACTTACTCTTTAGAGAGGAAGTTAGGGTCTGTTGACCTTTTAAGGTTAAATTTGCAGCAGTCTGTTTGGTATTTAGGCAAGGCAGCGCATATGTGGTGTGGTTATTCCCCATAAATAGGCGATAACGCAGCATCAATGCCAAACAGGCGCTGCCCGAAGGGTTCTGCCTAGGGGCGATTTACTCTTTGTTGCTCGGTTTTTACTTAGCCCACTAGGTTACAAACCTCGCGCCGCGATTAAACAGCCCCTAGTTTGAACAAATTTTAATCCGCAAAGGTCAACAGACCCTAATGGCAGCAGTAATATTTTTTTGGAATTAAAAATGACCAGTGATAATCAAGCTATAAATAAGCGTAAAAAGAATAATCCGCTTATCGAAATCGTATTTAATATCATCATACCTTCAGTCATTTTAATGAAATTTTCAGGGCCTGAATATTTAGGCAGCGTGATTGGCTTAATTGTGGCGCTTATATTCCCTATTAGTTACGGTATTTATGATTTTATAAAAGCGGGCTCATTAAATTTTATTTCACTTTTGGGCTTTTTAAGTACTTTGCTTACCGGTGGTATTGCGCTGTTTGAGCTTAATGTTGAGTGGTTAGCAATTAAAGAAGCGGCTATACCAGCAATCATTGGTTTTACCGTGCTGATGTCGGGCTTTTTTGGTAAACCCTTGCTAGCCAAGCTCTTATTAAACTCACTTTTATTTAAGTTAGACACTATTTACGATGCCCTTGATGAGCGCGGCAATACGCAAAACTTTAAACAAAAGATTACTAATGCTAATTACTTATTAGCGCTGACCTTTGTGTTTTCATCAACGATGAATTACCTCTTAGCTAAATGGATTGTTACTAGCCCAGCAGGTAGCGTGGAATTTAACGAGCAACTTGGTGAAATGACGCTATTGAGTTATCCAGTGATCGCGATTCCATCTATGATAATGCTGATTGGAATTTTTATTTATGTGATTAAAGTGCTGACCAAGCTGACCGGTATGAAGTTTGAAGAAATGGTTAATGCCGAGTAGATATAACGCATAAAAAACCGTTGTTTAGCAACGGTTTTTTTGCTATCAATATTTACTTGTAGTGAGAGTAAAGTTGGTAATTAGTTCTGTGGTACGGAATAAGTTTATAGTTTGGTTGTAAAAAAGTGACTAAGTCGGTGAGTTCAGATACGGTCATGGTATCGTTAAATACCGTCATTTTTGAGCTGCCATCTTCATTTCTGGCGTCGGGTCTATAAGGCCTAGAAAACCGATGTGAGGGGTTGATCACTGACGTGACCAGCTCAGCATAAGAAATTATTTTGGTTTTATTACCTCCTAGCTTAATAGAAATATCGTCATGTTTTGTTACGCTGCTATCTTCAACGCCTGCAAGGGTGTGACATGCCAAGCACTTATATTTTAAAAACACGGCTTTACCTTGTTCTGCATTCCCCTCTGGCAAGCTAAAACCTCGTGGAGAATCAACTCCTTTATCACAGCCTGTGAGTGCAATTAAACACACGATTAGTAGAGTGTATTTCATTAGAGCTCCTGTATTCTCAAATTAATTTTACGCATTACTAACGCAAACTCATTTGCGTCAACAAATGCTTCTTTTAAGAAATAGCCTAATTTGAGTGTAGTCAAAGAGTGGCGAATAGCCTAATTGTTGTGCATATATGCTCAAGGAGAATAACTAAAGAGTTGAATGATAATTAATGATGGAATGAAACATCACAAGCATGAAAAAGCCCAGCAACTTGCTGGGCTTCGTAAACTAAACGTTTACCATAAATATTAACTGTTCAATTGGCCTGTAGATGACTCTATGTGGGCGCGAACAAACCATTGGTATTGCTCAAGCTCTGCAAGTTGCGCAATGATCATATCTTCAGATACCGGATCAAGCTCACCGAGTGACTCAATAGCTTTACGATGATCACCGTTAACGCCGTTATATACTTTATCTAATGCAGCTAAGTGCTCGGTTACCAAGCCTTTGCCTATAGCGTAATCTTCCCATGTACGACGATCAACAATTGATTTTGGTGTACCAACAGGCACGCCGCCTAAAGTGGCAATACGTTCTGCTATGGTGTCGGTCATTTCACGCACGGTTTCAACTTGTGGGTCTAGCATTTCATGTACGCCAATAAAGTTTGGACCTACTACATTCCAATGAATATGCTTTAAAGTTAGTTGTAAATCAATTAGCGCTACCATGCGATCTTCTAGAACAGATATTGCTTTACTTGCTGATTCATTTTCTACACCGGGAGCGGTAAATTCAGCGACTTTGTTTGCATTATTACTGTTACTCATTATGCCTCCTACTATTTCAAAATAGTGTTCGCTTAACTCAAGTGAGTGTTTTAATTGCGATAACGAACACGTCTGTTCTAATAGAAGCAATGAGCATGCCGGTAAAGTTTTTATTATAAGCTACTGAAATTTATTGATTTATTTTTTGTTTGATAAAGCTTCAAGGAGTATTTAGCTTAAAGGGGTATGAAAAATATGCACTTTTTTTGTAAATTCTGCAAAAATACATTTAAAAATGGAGTACTTTAAAGGCTCTTTTTGCCTAAGGTATTTAGGCAAAAAGAAAAGTAGAGTTCAGGGTTTAATCGCTATAGCGTTTTTTAATATTGATGTGCTTTTAATACTTCAAGCGGAATAATGTCGAGCGCTTTTTGGTTTGTCGCTTCAAGTACCACAGGAGGAGCAACGTTCGCAGCAATGGCATGATACCAACGAGTCGCACATAAGCACCACTTATCGCCAGCTTTTAAACCAGCAAAATCATACAAAGGATTAGGGCTAATTAAATCGTTGCCTTGCGCCTTAGAAAACTGCAAAAATTCGTCGGTCATAATGGCGCATACACTATGATTGCCAGAGTCTGAATCTGGTACATAACAAAATCCCTCACGGGTATAGCCACCGTTGCCACAGCAAAGTTGTAAGCGAGTTCCTAGTACATTTAATTGATTAGCCATATGAAAACTTACCTTGTAATAACCATTAAAAGCAGGGTGTTTACCATAACAGGCTGTTAGTGACTTAGCTATCTATGCTGTTAATTTTATATATCTGTTAAGTGAGTAAAAACTGCATTTGGCAAAGCTAAATACAGTTTTCATTAAAGAAGAATATTTACGAGAGCAGTGCTGCAGCTAAACGTACAAAATCAGAAGACGTTAAAATACCTACTAGCTGACCTTGCTCGCTAACAACGGGCATGCAACCGTGGCGATTATCTACAAAAAACTTAACGACATCTGATAGCGGCTGCTCTGGGGTTACACTAATAAAATCACTCACCATAATATCTTCTACTTTTGTGAGTTTTTCTTTGCGTTGTAATGCATTAGCACCAAACGTTGCCATAATACCCATGACTTTAGCGACCATTATTTTTTGTGTGAGCATACCGACAAATGCGCCGTCTTCGTCAATAACAGGAATATGGCGAACGTTTTTTTCTTTCATTAAATTATGTGCGTCATGCAAAGTGCTTTTTATGTTTACTGAAAATGGGTTCGGTGTCATTAAGTCTGTAACGTTTTGACTCATGTTTATTCCTTTATATTATCTGTGGTGTATCAGCTTATATTAGCGCTATTTTTAAGCTTTGCACCTTATTCAGATCAAGGTTTTTACGGATTTTATAAACTGAGGGAGAAGAGGCAACACTTAATTAAATGCCAAAAAGCATTTAATTAAGTGCTTAAAACTACTGGTAAGTGTTATTCATAGCCACGTGGTGTTTTAGTTTTGATAACTGCGATGTATCCATGCCAACTAGCGTAACTAAGTAGCGGCATAATAATAATGAATCCAGCGGCACCTGCAGCAAAGCCCAGCGCTACCAGTACGAATATACAAATTGACCACACAACCATGGCTGCAAAGTTTTCTTTGACTGCGTGGATTGAAGAAACGACTGCGGTCATTATATCAACACGTCTTTCCATCATAATTTGCGGGGTAAATGCTGAGATTGAAAACACACTGACCAACAAAATTCCGCCGATAATACTGCCTATAGTTAAAAACGCAGAAAGTTCTTCAAAGGTAGGGTTTGCGTGGTTTGGATATAATGCATGCACAATTGCAGCTAGGCGCATCCAAATAATCATAATCACCATGAGTAATACCGCAAAACCCCATTCACCTACGGGGTTACGAAACATTGATTTTAATGAATGGCTTAATGTAGGTTTGTGGCCTTTTTCAAGTTCCCAGGCTACATCGTATAGGCCAACGGCGAATACCGGACCGATTAAAGCAAAAGCAACGGTTGCAGGTAAAATAGCTAAGTGGCTGTCGGTAAGTACAACAGAGTAAACAATCGCTACCGGAATAAGCGTGAAGATTAAACCGTAAATTAAACTTAACATGGGCGCGCGCGCCATATCTTTAAACGCTAACGAAAGCCAGTGAAAAGCGGCAAATGTATTTACTTTGTTGCACTCTAAACAACGTGCGAATTTAGTGTCTTTATCTATTGTGTTTGTAGTTGGCATAAAGATGCTCCTTATTTAGTCACCTTTTAGGTTTAGAACATAGATGTTCTATTTACAACTCATAAACGCTTATACGCAAGATTTAGTCGCTTTGTTCATTTGTTAGTCATTTTTGTTGGGTTAGCTATTTTGTTTATTTAAATATATGTTTGAGCATGTACTTAAAAAGTGGGTTCGTATTTCTTTTCCACAGTGGTAATCTAAACCCTGAAGCTAATTTTAAGAGACCGTAATGAAGGAAAATAAACAACAATTTCAAGGAGCTTTACTGGGTAGTAAACGGTTTTTACCTCTGTTTGTGACGCAGTTTTTCTCTGCTTTAAATGACAATGTTTATAAGCAATCAGTCCTGCTTATTTTAATTTTTCAGGCTGCTACGGTAGCTGATGGTGCCTTTTATTCTAATCTGGCGGCAGGATTATTTATTTTACCGTTTTTTCTATTTTCAGGTATGGCTGGGCAAATTGCAGAAAAGTTGGAAAAATCAAAACTGATCAGCATGGTAAAGTTTTGCGAAATTCCTATTATGCTGGTGGGTGTAGTATCGATTTTAACCGAGCAGGTTTGGTTAATGTTAGGTACTGTATTTTTAATGGGTTTACAAAGCACTTTTTTTGGACCGCTTAAGTACTCTATTTTACCGCAGCATGTGGCCCCAAATGAGCTAACCAAAGCCAATGGACTGGTGGAGTCTGGCACTTTTGTCGCTATTTTATTGGGCACCGTATTTGGTACCTATTATATAACCCAAGCAGCGGGCCCTATTTATATCAGTATCGCAATAGTGAGCCTTGCGGTCATTGGCTTTTTAAGCAGTCGATTTATTCCTAAAAGTGCAGCCAATAATGCTAACTTAAAAGTATCGATTAACCCTATTACTTCAACCAAAAGTGTTTTTAATGCGCTTAAGGCACAAACCGAGTCGGTGGGTAAGTCAGTATTAGGGATCAGCTGGTTTTGGCTTATTGGTGCGGTGATACTAACGGCGCTCCCTAATTACGTAAAACATGTAATGGGAGGCGATGAGTTGGTGGTGACAGCTGCTTTAGTGGTGTTTTCGTTGAGTATTGCATTGGGGTCTTTATTGTGTGAAAAGCTATCGCGCTCACGTATTGAGTTGGGTATTGTGCCTTTTGGTGCACTGTTAATTACCTTATTTTTATATTTACTAAGCCAAGAGCCTGGTATTGAATTTTATCACCAAGTGAGTGATTTGCAGCTTACCCTTGAGCAAGTTATTAATACTGGCGATATGCTATGGCACTTTGTTTGGATGGCAGGAATTGGTATTGCCGCAGGGTTTTATACGGTACCTTTGTATGCACTCATTCAGCAGCGTACTCACCCCGATAGCCGTTCACGAGTAATTGCAGCTAACAATGTGTTAAATGCATTGTTTATGGTTGGCAGCGCCGTTTTAAGTATTGTTACTTTGACGCTATTACACTGGGATATTTCACAATTACTATTGTTATTAGCAGGGCTTAATTTACTAATATCGCTGTACATATACACCAAAGTACCGGAGTTTTTCTTACGTTTTATTATCTACATTTTAGCGATTTGCATGTATCGCGTGCGCACTAAAGGCGAGCTCAATATTCCCGATGAAGGCGCTGCGGTGGTGGTAAGTAATCATGTTAGCTTTGTTGATTGGATGTTTATTTTAGCTGCGTCACCTAGGCCAATTCGGTTTGTTGTATTTGCACCTATTTACTATTCACCGGCACTTAATTGGTTGTTTAAAATGGCCAAAGCTATCCCAATTGATAGTCAAAAATCAAATCCTAAGGCGTTTAATAAAGCTTTTGATAACATTGCGCAAGCACTGGAACGTGGTGAGCTGGTGGGTATTTTTCCTGAAGGCAAGCTCAGCGGTGATGGCGAAGTTGATGTATTTCGCCGCGGAATTGAAAAAATAATTCAGCGCACACCTGTGCCTGTTATCCCAGTTCATTTAGATGGATTATGGGGCAGTATGTTTAGTCGAAAAACTAAATGGCGACTACCTAGACCCAAATGGTCGTTGGTAAGCGTAGCGATTGGTGAGCCGGTTGCGCCTGAACATGTGAGTGCCGATGACTTGCGCGATCGAGTACTTGCTTTAAAGTAGCTTAGTAATAAAAAAGCGCTGCAATTATTGCAGCGCTGTGGTTGTGTTATTTAATGGTTATTAACGGTCTAAATTCATTACTTTAGTCCATGCTTTAACAAAGTCTTCTACAAACTTTTGTTTTGATGTATCAAAAGCATACACCTCAGCAACTGCACGTAGCTCTGAGTTTGAACCAAAAATCAGATCAACCGAAGTAGCGGTGTACTTTTGCTCACCCGACTGACGGTCAAAGCCTTGATAAATGCCAGCATCTGACGATTTTTTCCATACCGTCGACATATCTAATAAGTTAACGAAGAAATCGTTATTTAGAGTGCCAGGCTTGTCAGTAAATACGCCGTAGTCAGTGCCTTTATAGTTTGCATCAAGTGAGCGTAAGCCACCTACTAATACAGTCATTTCAGGGACTGTTAGGTCAAGCTGATCCGCTTTATCAATCAGCATTTCTGTTGGTGATTTATAGCTTTTCTCCGCATCAAAATAGTTTCTAAAACCATCGGCAGGCAACTCTAATAAGCTAAATGCATTAACGTCAGTTTGTGCTTGTGTAGCATCACCACGGCCAGCATTAAACGGAACGTCTACTGAGTAGCCTGCATCTTTGGCTGCTTTTTCAATCGCTGCATTACCACCAAGCACAATTAAATCAGCAAGCGATACCTGGCTTTTACTAAATAAGCTGTCGTTAAAGTCAGCTTGAATCGCTTTTAATACTTTAAGTACTTTTGCGGTTTCTGCTGGATTATTTACTGCCCAATCTTTTTGTGGTGCTAGCGCAATACGTGCGCCATTGGCTCCGCCGCGCATATCTGAATCACGGTAACTAGCGGCCGATGCCCATGCCACACGTACTAACTCAGGTACACTTAGGTTCGAGTCTAAAATAGCAGTTTTCAGCTCTTTTACTGCACCAGCATCAATGTTTGATTTAGTCTTTGCTGAAATAGGGTCTTGCCAAATTAAGTCTTCTTTTGGTACTTCTTTACCTAAAAAGTTACGTGGTGGTCCCATATCTCGGTGAGTTAATTTGTACCATGCTTTAGCAAATGCAAGTTGATACTCTTTTGGGTCATTTAAAAAGCGTTCAGCAATTTTGCGATATTCAGGATCAAATTTTAACGCTAAATCGGCAGTGGTCATTACCGGTGGGTTAAATTTACCTTTAACGTGCGCATCAGGTACTGACTTATGTAATGATTCATCTGTTGGGATCCACTGAATAGCGCCAGCAGGACTGCGAGTTTGTTTCCACTCAAAGTTAAGTAGGTTGCTTAAGTACAGTGATGACCAACGAGTAGGTGCTTGTGTCCATGCGCCTTCTAAACCACTAGATACGGTATCTTCAGAGTGACCTTTACCACATTTATTTTTCCAGCCCAAACCTTGCTCTTCAATACCTGCTGCAGCAGGCTCTGCACCCACACAGTCTTTAGGTTTGTGCGCACCATGCATTTTACCAAAGGTGTGACCACCGGCGATAAGTGCTAGGGTTTCTTCATCGTTCATCGCCATGCGAGAAAACGCAACGCGAATGTTCTTAGCTGAGCCAATAGGATCAGGTACTCCTTTAGGCCCTTCTGGGTTTACATAAATTAAACCCATGTGAGTTGCACCTAGCGGGCGTTCTAGTTTGCCGCTGGCATCTTCACGGTCGCTGGCAAGCATTTCTACTTCAGGACCCCAGTAAACCATGTCTGGTTCCCAATCGTCAGTACGACCACCAGCAAAACCATAGGTTTCAAACCCCATGTTTTCTAAGGCAACATTACCGGCTAATACGATTAAGTCTGACCATGAAAGGGCTTCACCGTATTTCTGTTTAATTGGCCAAAGTAAACGGCGCGCTTTATCCAAGCTTACGTTATCTGGCCAGCTATTAAGCGGCTCAAAACGTTGTTGACCACCGCCAGCACCACCACGGCCATCAAGCGTACGATAGGTACCTGCACTGTGCCAGGTCATACGAATAAAAAATGGGCCATAGTTACCAAAATCTGCTGGCCACCAATCTTGAGATTGAGTTAGTAGAGCGTCGATATCACTTTTTACAGTGTCTAAATCTAGGCTGTTAAATACCTCTGCATAATTAAAGTCACTACCGTAAGGGTTTGAACGTAGATCATGATCGCGAAGAGGAGATAGGTTAAGTTGATCTGGCCACCAAAATTGGTTGGTTCTGGTTGCCCCCATTTTTGCCTCACCCATGCCTACAGCACCTTGTGGCTTAGACATTTGTGGTTTTTCTTGACTAAAAGCAGAGCCAGACATAAGTGCCACACTTATAAATCCAACAAGCGCTTTTTTTGTAAATGATCGGTTTTTCATTGTCAGCTTCCTTAAAGTTAACGAATCTCGTTATATACAAAGCGTATTAAAAATAGGGTCTACTCATTTAAAAACAGTAGGTTGATACTTCATTCAAGTTGTTAAACAAGCCTGAATGACTGAGCGATGGGAATAGTATAGTAAAGGGGCTAAAAACTGTGTGCGAAATAAAGCGATTGATGCAATCTATAAAAATGATTTATTGGAGTTAATTAATTAAATAAACGAATCACTAAAGAGCTTTGAAAGCGGCAGACATAAAAAAGCCCAGCGTAGGCTGGGCTATTAAATTAAAGTCAGTGTTATTGAGTTTTAATTAATTTACTGGTGATCACACCTGAGGTCATAGCACCCGATACATTGAGTGCAGTGCGCGCCATGTCTATTAATGGTTCAATAGAAATAAGTAAAGCCACTACCTCTATAGGTAGTCCCATGGTCGGTAATACAACCAACGCTGCGAAGGTAGCACCGCCGCCAACACCTGCAATACCAAACGAGCTAATAACCACAATACCAATTAGCGGTAAAATAAACTCAAATGTAAGTGGGTCAATCCCCACGCTTGGCGCAACCATCATTGCAAGCATAGCAGGGTAAATACCGGCACAGCCGTTTTGACCTATGGTAGCTCCAAAAGAAGCCGATAAATTAGCAATTGCTGGGGGTACTTTTAACTGGTTAATTTGCACGTCAACATTCATAGGAATCGATGCCGCTGAGCTACGTGAGCTAAAGGCAAAGGTAAGCACAGGCCAAATTTTTTCAAAGTAATGTTTTGGATTAACGCCGACTAAGCTAAGCAGTAAACCATGCACAACAAACATTAATAAAATAGCCACGTAAGAAGCCACAATAAAGGCGAGTAAATTTAAAATATCGTTACTACTAGAGTTTGCCACAACACTTGCCATTAGGCCTGCCACACCATAAGGCGTTAGTGCAATTACCATGCGAACTAAGCTCATTACAGTCGCTTGTAGGGCGTTTACACCGTTACGAATTGGGCTAGCAAGCTCGGTTTTTTCAAGCATTACTTTACGTGCAGCTATACCAACAAGTACACCAAATATAACCGTGGCAATGATAGAGGTTGAACGTTGATTACTTAGATCCGCAAAGGGGTTTTCAGGAATAAAGCTCAGTAACATTTGCGGCACACTTAAGTCGGCTACATTCGCAGCTTTGCTTTGTAGTGTGTCCATTCTAGCGGCTTCACGAGTACCCGAAACAAGCCCTTCTATGCTCAAGTCAAATCCATACGTTACCGCAATACCAATTAACGCTGCAATTGCAGTAGTAAACAGTAAAACAGAGATACTAATAAAGGAGATTTTCCCCAGTGAGCCTTGGTTCTCAAGCTTAACCACTGCGGCAATCATAAAGACTAATACCAGTGGCATAATGATCATTTTTAGTAACCCGACATAGCCTTTACCTACTATGCTGACCCAGCTGAGTATTTCTTTAATGGTTTCTGGTGAGTTGGCAAATAAAAACTGTAGGGCTAAACCAAAGGCACTACCAAGCACTAAACCAAATAAAACGGTACGAGATAAAGAGCTGCTTTTTTGCGAAACAAGATAAATAGCAAACAGCAAACCGACAAATAATGCCAACATTAATAATACAGCAAGCGACATGGTACCCTCTTTTATAGCTGTGAATTAGCGCGGCACTTTAACGCTTTGTAAGGTGTTAACAAAATACGCTTTCGCTATGGGATAGAATTAAAATGAATATAGTAATAATATTAAAGTATAACGAATAAACATTTTATCGAACAAGCCTATTCATATGCTTGTATTTTTATTTAATTTATGGGAGTTACTATGGATCGTAAGTCTGGTTTAAAGCGTAAGTCTTGTACTAATTATTTAGTTAACGTGTTCACTTTAGATTTATTTAAAAATAGGGAGTAAAGGTATGTTAAAGGCAATAATGACGCTGGTGATGGTTTTAGTGGTTAGCGGATGTTCAACCCAGTATCCAAATCAAGCGCTGCTTGGTAAGCAATTTCCCACTGTTACAGGAGAAAGCTTAGAGCAACAGTCATTCACTATTCCTGATGACTTTAACAACCCACATACGTTGCTATTAATTGGTTATAAACAAGATAGCCAGTTTGATATTGATCGTTGGCTTATTGGTTTAGATATGACTGCAGTTGATGTGACTGCCTATGAGTTACCAACCATTCAGGGCATGGTTCCTCGTATGTTTAGTACCTTAATTGATAGCGGCATGCGTAAGGGGATCCCAAAAGAGTTGTGGGGTGGGGTGATCACAATTTACAAAGATGGCGATAAAGTTCAGGCATTTACTGGCAACGAAAACCCTAATAACAGTCGTGTAATACTGCTTGATGAGAATGGCAAAATTATTTACTTTTACGACCGTGGTTTTTCTGTATCGGCATTAAATAATTTAAAAGCGGTTTTGGAAAAGCAATAAGTTGTAGTTAAATTTAGTTGCCTTTGGGCACGCTATTATTAAGTTAGCGTGCCACGTTAAAAGGATTACTCGCTAACGTTATTTCTGCCTTTCTTTTTAGCTCTATAAAGGGCTAAATCGGCATTTTTTAATGCCTCATCAAAGCTTTGTTTTGCCGCTCTTTGCGCTACACCAATAGAAACCGTCACGTTTACCGTTTTGTGGTCGCTTGGCTGTTTACCTTTGCGAGATTTTTTATCGGTGCGTTTTGGGTTTCTGATCACCATGTCGTAGGTGGCAATATTTTCACGCAGTGTTTCTAGCTCAGGGATTGATTGCTCAGCTGTTTTGCGTGGAAACACCACCGTAAATTCCTCTCCACCATAGCGGTAAATTTTTCCACCCCCTTTAACGCCAGCCATTTTAGCCGCCACTAGCTTTAACACTTGGTCGCCAATATCGTGGCCATAGGTATCGTTGAATTTTTTAAAGTGGTCAATGTCGAGCATAGCAACGGTGTATTTTCGACCTAATGATAAAGCAAGCTGATTAAGAGCTCGCCGCGTTGGTAAGCTGGTTAAATCGTCTCTATAGGCTAAATAATAAGAGTCTGTACTTACTGCCAATAAATACAAAGAAGCCATAAGCACGGCTATTACAGACCAAGGAAAATCAATAATATGTTGCTGATTAAGGCACCACACAATAAAGGTAATTAATAAGGCGGTTTGAGTCAGGTTATGGGCTCTCAAGCTTTGCCAAATAAGCAAGCCGCCAATTATTGAAAGCGGTAAAACAATGGGTAAATAAGGAAGCAGCTGAGTATAAAAAGAAGATTGTATTGTTAGTTCTTGCAAGTGTTGGCTCAGTGCTAACCAAGCAAATGCAGCACCACCACAGACAATAACGAGTAAACTGCGAGTTACTGTGTGTATTGATAAGAGCGCTCTATCTTTTATAATTGCCAATAGCATTAATAAACTTGCAGCGCATAATAAGGTCCAGTCAGGTTGCGCTTTAAGCCAGTCAGACCAAGGTAAAGCGTAGTCTAATGAAGATAAATAAAGCACCCAAAATGCGCAAAGCAGTGCAACTCGACTTCGATTAAACTGAGTAGCAAATACAGCAGTAATAACCAGTAATGGATAAACAAGGTTATTAATAAGAGAGAGCTTACTTTGCCATTGAACTTGAAACTGAACTAATAATAAAAATAAGCCACATAGCCCTAAAAGGCTCAAAGAAGTTGATTTAACTCCTGCTAATTTTAACAACCCATGCTCCAAAGACCGATGTCTAAAAAATAAAGGCTTATTGTATTCATATTGAGAAATA